>JAHJJB010000254.1 GCA_018823005.1 Pseudomonadota bacterium
CCTCCTTCCTGAAGTGAATATATCATCCTCCTCTATGACAATGTATGGTTTCAATTTGTAATGTTTAGATTTTTTACTTGTGAGGACTTCGATAGTTCAAGGTCATAATAATTTCGGATGCATTAAAACTTATCGAATACTGTCGGGTTTCTTTACATCTTTAATTTTACCTTTTTCCAATTCATAACCAACTTATTTTGCTGAATTAAATTAATTAGATTACTCTATTCTTATTTAATAATTATAAAAAATGTGTCGATAAATCTTACACTTTTGTTATCTGCGCCCTATAGATATAACACAATATTCATTATTATCAGTATGTTAATTATATGGCACTATAATTGCATTTATATTAGGTAATTATCTAACTATTCAATGATTGCATTAAACGCGATCCTTATATTGAATAGAAAAATTAGAAATATTAAAGCTACTATTGAGGAAAGGAGGGCAAAAAATGAAAAAATATTTAGTCCTATTCATTGCAGTTCTATTTTTATTCGGAGTGTTAAGTACTGCAAGTGCAACATCTTATAAGGTGGTTCAGACAGGTGCTATAACATGGGACTCCGCTCGTTTGCTTGCTCAAGCCTTGCCTGGCGGCTGGGATTTAGTTTCGATAACATCAGCGGATGAAGAAGCGCTTGTCGAAGCAGCGTTAGCAGCTTTTTATGCTGATCTGGTCCCCCCTGAAGACCCTGAAAATCGTAATGAATTTTGGATAGGTGGGTTTAGAATCGGCACGGATGCGTGGGGGCAGTGGGTAAGTGGAGAAGCATGGGATTATGTGAACTGGTGGGACGGTGAACCCAACATGCTCAATAATGATGAGCATCATCTTGCTATTGATTACCGGGTCGCGGGCTTTACAGGTAATACGAGTCCGGAGGCAGGGTGGATGTGGAATGATGAGGGATCAGCACCAGGCCAAATTAGAGGTTATATTGCAGAGAGCGTTCCTGAACCCACTACCATGCTGCTTCTCGGATTTGGTCTTTTCGGGCTGGTAGGTATAAGCAGAAAGTTTAAGAAGTAAGTAAACACATAAACGTTTTAATTTTAGAAAGGCAGGGTCAGAAATGGTCCTGTCTTTTTATTTATTTTAAACGGAAAGCTTCGAGTCGGTTTGACTGCCATGCTTATTTAGTTGTAGGTGTAACAAAATCTCCCTCTAATTTCACCTTTTCTATTATTCTCACTCAGGACTAAATCGTCTTTCGTATCGAACCCCTAAATTTACCCCCCCAGTATGACGGGAAGGAAGACATGGTGTAACGGAAACCAATCTCGGGTCTCCCCTACCCTCTTTTATACTCCTCATTGGTATTGTGATTCTCACGAAAATTGGTACAGGGAGAGAGTGAAAACACCCATTTTTTTATTTAGGGTAGCTATAGGGTATCAATGAAATTTTCAAGGGGTTAGGCAAAACGCTTAACCATTTGATTTAATTGGCGCGCCCGGCAAGATTCGAACTTGCGGCCAACGGATTCGTAGTCCGGTACTCTATCCAGCTGAGCTACGGGCGCAAAATGAATTGATTTGAAATTTGCCACGTTCATAGGATATAGTTTAAATAAAGTCAACGGAAAATATTGGATAATGAGCCGTGGATAAGGAAGCAGGAACGAATATTGGACACCGAAGTACGAACTTAAAATCAGGAACCAGTGATCATGAACCAGAAACCAGAGGCGCACGAGAAGTACATGATGCTTGCCATAGACGAGGCAAAAAAGGCTGGACAAAATGGCGAAGTTCCTATAGGTGCTATACTCGTTGCTGAAGATAGCAAGATACTCGCGGTGGCGTATAATAGTACCATTTCACTTTGTGATCCGTCCGCCCACGCCGAAATACTTGCTCTTCGGGAAGCCGGAAATAAATTAAGAAATTACAGGCTGTTAAATACGACTCTCTATGTTACGATGGAACCGTGTCTTATGTGCATGGGTGCCATAGTCCATGCAAGATTAAAAAAACTTGTATTTGGAACATACGATCCTAAATGGGGAGCAGCAGGTTCTCTTTATAACTTTGCTGAAGATGAAAGACTCAATCACAGAACTGAAATTATACCCGGAATATGCCTTGAGGAGTGCAAAAATCTTATTCAGCTCTTTTTCAAAGAAAAACGAAAAAACATACGATTATGAATAGTTAATTTAATGGATTATTTACAAGGCCATCGATAACGCGTTGTCATACCAAAGCAATCAAGGAGCAATCAAGTGGCTAATATAGTTATAGTTGGAACCCAATGGGGAGATGAAGGAAAAGGTAAGATTGTAGATCTTCTTGCCGAGTATGCCGATATTGTAGTCCGGTTTCAGGGAGGAAACAATGCCGGCCACACAATGGTAGTTAACGGCGAAAAATTCATAAGCCATCTCGTACCCTCCGGAATTTTACAGCAGAAACTCTGCATAATCGGAAATGGTGTCGTTGTTGACCCCCAGGTATTGCTTGAAGAAATCGATTATCTTAAAAGCAAAGGGATTTCAGTCGGGCCGGATAATCTTATGGTATGTGAAAAGGCGCACGTAATTATGCCTTATCACAAGGAAATCGATGTATGCATGGAAAACAAGAAAGGAGATTGCAAGATCGGAACTACCGGACGCGGTATCGGTCCGTGTTACGATGACAAAGTCTCCCGCAGGGGTATAAGGTTTATCGAGCTCATTGATCCGGATCTTCTAAAAGAAAAAATCTCCTATATTCTTGAAGAAAAGAATTTCATGCTTGAAAAGTACCTGTCTTGTGAAGCGATTGATGTAGAAAATATAATAAAGGAATTCAGCGGTTACGCTGAAAGGCTTGCACCTTTTGTAAAAAACATCTCTGTAATAATTAATGATGCAATTAAGGATGGAAAACAGGTGGTTTTCGAAGGTGCACAGGGAACACATCTCGATATAGATCACGGGACTTACCCCTATGTTACATCGTCAAACACGGTTTCCGGAAATGCATGCTGCGGTTCAGGTGTGGGACCCAAGGTAATTACCGGCATAATCGGAATCGTCAAGGCATACACCACAAGAGTCGGCGAGGGGCCTTTTCCGACTGAACTTTTTGATGAAACAGGAGACTATATCCAGAAAAAAGGCGCTGAATTCGGAGCAACTACAGGAAGAAAACGAAGATGTGGATGGCTTGACACGGTTCTTCTGAGAAATGCCGCAAGGCTGAACAGCCTGACAGGCCTTGCCATAACAAAGCTTGATGTTCTCGGCGGCGTTGATACTCTTAAAATCTGCACGGGTTATGAATACA
>JAHJJB010000255.1 GCA_018823005.1 Pseudomonadota bacterium
CCTTTAATCTCAGAACCGAGAAGCTTTTTTGCCTCTGCCACGGCTTTCTCCGAACTGTCGGCAAACTTTATTCCTCCCGCCTTTCCTCTTCCTCCGGTAAGGATCTGTGCTTTGATAACTAAAGGCAGGCCAATTGCTTTGATAACATCATCCATCTTCTTCAGGTTATCTATGACCGCGCCCTTTGGGATAGGAATCCCGTATTTCTTGAATACCTCTTTCGCTTGATATTCATAACACTTCATTTATGATCCTCCTTCTAACCGCATCAATTATCTTCTTTATTTAATTTTATTTCGCCGGAACAGATATGATTCTCATGCAGCTTTATAATTATAATCGTTCCGCCTATACCACAACCATCCATAATAATTAGGTTTTAACTCCCTTGACTTGTATCATTATAGACACTCAACAGCTCTCATTTTCCCACTCACCACTTCATCATCGACGGCAACCAGGTGCTCATAGAGGGAAAGAGCATCGTGAGGATCAGGAACGCGGCCAACAGGATGAGGAAAGGAACGACTCCTTTGAGGATATCAGACATTGTGATGTCAGGTTGTATACCTTTGAGGACGTATAGATTCATCCCAACCGGGGGTGTGACGAGCGCCAACTCTAAATTGACCGTCAGCACGATGGCATACCAGATGGGGTCGATAGAAAGCGCCGCCATGATCGGCGCAACCAGCGGCATGGTGAGCATGATGATCGAAACCGTCTCCAGAATGCATCCCAGCAAGAGCATCAGAATGTTCATCGCAACGACAAACATGAAAGGCGTCAGTTGCCACTCGATGATAAGTTCCGTAAGCTTCTGGGGGATTTCGAGCATTGTCATCACTCTGCCAAACAAGAGAGCGCCGGTAATGATCATAGCGATCATGCACGAAGTTCCAACGGCCTTGAGACAGATGCCGGGGATGTCTCGAAGCTTCAGGGTTCGATAGATAACCAGTGTGATAATTAAGCTGTACAACAGGCCCACCGCCGCAGCTTCTGTAGGTGTGAATGCCCCTGTGTAAATACCGCCAAGGATCAAGAAGGGGAGGAGGATGCCCCAGATGTTTTTCACCGTTACACGAAACCTTTCCTGCCAAGAGGCCGGCGATATGGGAGAGAAACTGCCTTTTTTGCTCCGGTACACGGCATAGATGATCAGAGTCGCCGTAAGCACCAATCCGGGAATGACCCCAGCGATGAAAAGTTTTCCGACGGACTCTTCGGTGACCGAACCGTAAATGATTAGCGGAATGCTGGGCGGGATGAGAATGCCGAGCGTCCCCCCGCAAGCCAGAAGCCCCAAGATGAACTTCTTATCGTACCCTCGTTCTATCATAGCCGGGTAGGCAACTATGCCAATTGTCGCCGCGGTGGCGGCGCTCGAGCCACTTATTGCCGCAAAGAAGGCGCATGCCAGAATTGTGGCGATGGCGAGTCCGCCCGGCAGGTGCCGAACCCATGCGTTCATAACCTCGAAGAGGTCGTCACCGATTCTTCCGTCAAGCAATACCTGGCTCATCAGAACGAAGAGAGGGACCGAGAGAATGATAAAGCTGTCGAGCGATCCGAAGACGGTAGTGGCAACGATCTTCATTGGCAGGTCGAACAGAAAGATCAAAACGACAGATGTCGTCCCTAAAGAAAAGGCTACCGGCAAACCTGCGAAGAGGATGAACAGCAAAAGAAGAGTTACCAGGATAAAACTTATCATGAAGGCTCTCCTCCCTTCTCCCTATGAGTTCCGAGCTCGACCGCTCGATCCAAGATGATGAAGGAGAACTGAAAGGTAAGAAGCAGGAACCCTATCAATAGAGCAGACTGCGGGATCCACATCGGCACCCGGAGCGGTGTTGCAGAAACCTTTCCGAATTGCACCGTAGCGGCAATCATCTCATACCCCTGCACCGTGATGATGGCACAGAAGATCGCTCCGATCGCGCTGGTTGCAATCTCCAACAGAGCCCTCGCGCGGGTCGGCAGGTGTGATATTACAAGATCGACGTTGATGTGCTTTTTAATTTTGAGTGTGTACGATGCGGCCGCCAGCATAGTCCACACATACAGGTAGATCGATATTTCCTGAGCCCAGATCGTAGGCGATCCGAAGAAATAACGGCAAACCACCTCATATGTGAGGATGAATCCCATTGCAAGAATGACAAGCCCGCTGACCATTCCAAAAGCAAGGGTGCATCGGTCGACTGCCGTGCGAAATTTTCCAATCATAGAAAGCATAAAGTCCAAGCTCCAATCGTTTAATTATCCACAGCTACTTGAGACTCATTGCAATATCTACGAGCTTTTTGCCGAGCGGGCCGCTCTTCGAGATGAATTGCTGCTGAACGGATTCGGTGGCCTTGATGAAGATCTCGCGACTCGCCGGATTCAATGTGTAAATCTGGATACCGGCTTCCCGGAGCACCTTTTCGGCATTGTCTTCGGATTTTATGATCGCTTCGCGGATCCACTCCTCGGCATCCCTCCCAGCCTTGAGAATGGCATCCTGCTCATTTTTGGACAGTTTCTCCCACCATTTGAGGTTAGCCTGCAATACGAATTGTGGAGTTGCATAATTTGCCTTTGTCATGAATTTCTGGACTTCCTGGAGCTTTCGGGATAAGGCGGCCGGCATGCCGGTTGTTCCGCCGTCGACTGTACCTCTCTGCATGGCCATATACATTTCGGACGAACTCATTACCACCGGAGATGCGCCCAAGGCTTTAAGCGTTTCGGCATCGCCGGTGCTGAAGGTCCGCATTTTCATACCTTTGAAGTCTTCAGGTTTTGTGAGTGGGCGCTTGCTGTTCCAGAACTGAACATACCCGAGGTCAACCCACATAAGTGTCTTCGCTCCTTTCTTCTGAAACTCCTTGTCGAGCAGTTCTCCTGCTCCTGCTTCGATGAACTTTTTGATCGAGGAGAGGTCCTGGAAGATGAAGGGGACCTCAAAGATGTCGGTGACCGGTATCATCCCGGACCACTTGTTTACCGGTACGAGTCCTGCATTGACCGTACCCTCCTGGATCGCCTCAACGATTTCAGTGTCCTTAAAGAGCTGCGCCGAATCGAAGAGCTTGACCTCGACGGTTCCTTTTGAGTATTCATCAACCTTAGCTGCAAAGACAACCATACCTTTTGAAGTGAAGTGAGAAGGTGGAAACTGATTAGATAAATCCATGCGAGTCTTCGCACAAGCAACGCCAAATGCGCTTCCCACCAAAAACACTGCCATAATCGTTATTGCAATCACTCTTGTTTTCCGCGTATGATGCATCATGGTTTACTCCTCCTTCTATCGTAAGAAATTCATTCAAAATAAAAATCAACTAAAGCATATTCCCATAAGTTCAGTTTAACAATTCCTCATACCCCCAAATAATCTTTTGGCCGCTTTTTCACCCCCCTCTCTACGAATTGGATCACCTTGTCATGCCAGTTTTCAATGAAAAAGGCAGGAATTTCTGTCTGCTTTAAATCGCGGACCACTCTTCATGACTTGTCCAGGGAGGGTATATCCCAGCATTTCCTCTAAAAAGCGAGCCGCGCGTACTAAAGAGATCAAGTCTATTCCAGTATCTATGCCCATGTCGTCAAGCAAATAGACGACATCTTCGGTCGGCAGGTTCCCTGCCGCCTGCGGCAAGTTTGGACATCCTCCTATACCTCCGAGTGCAGTGTCAAACGTAGTGGCGCCTGCATTAATTGCCGCAACAAGATTCGCCATGGCTTTTCCACGATTGTTGTGAAAATGGAAAATAAATTCAATATCCGGATAGGAATGGAGAACCTTTTGCACGGCTTTTTCTACCCTTCGAGGTGTCGACATTCCTGCCGTGTCCGCCAATATAATTCGCTTAGACCCCCTTGAAATATATTCTTCTATAAGCATGGCATAATCTTGATCCGGCACATCTCCTTGATATGGGCATCCAAGCGCAACTCCAATAGCACCAATAACCGGAACCTTCTTCTGACGTGACAAAGCAAATATTGCGTCCAAATCACTCAATGATTCTTTGATGCTTCTCCTGACATTTGCTTGGTTATGTGCTTCCGTTGCAGAAATTACAACCACCAGTTGATCAACACCTGATTGAATTGCGTTTTCCGCTCCTCTTAAATTTGGTACCAGTGCGGCATATATGACTGACGGCAATTTTGGCATTTTTGACATAAGATCGGAAGCATCTCTAAGCTGTGGTATGGCTTTGGGACTCACAAATGAAGTGGCTTCTAATTCTTTTATTCCTGAAGTTATAATAGCATCGATGATTTCAATTTTTTTTTTCCGTAGGAATGAAGTCCCGAAGTGACTGAAAGCCATCTCTCGGTGACACCTCTCGTAATTTCACTTTTGATGTAACATCCATTGCAATGTGCCTCGCGGTGTTAATGGTAAAATTCAAAGGAGCACTTAAACTGAAATAAGCTATGTTATAGCAAATTTATGACTTCAAATATGAAAAAATCCACCTCACACAAGTCAGAGATCAGACGTACCCCTAATTTCTCTTTTCTCGAAGACCCAGAAGTGAATGTATCCTGGATTGATACATGGACTCAATACGGTCTCTGATCGGTTTTTCTTTAAAGCTGCCTCTCCCGCTTTATTTTGCGTAAATAGAGTTCATCGGCAATCAAAGTAGGCATGCCGCATAAATGGTCGTCATTCGGGAGCCCTGCAGGATTAAAGGCGTCCACGCCATGTTTGAGGCGGATGTCGGCTATCTTTTTCGCCATCTCTACAAACCATTCAGCCACTGGTGGCCGGAAATGCTCGTACTGAGTTCCCCTCACCGGACTCCACACCAAGGGAATGACGCCTATTCCCCTCTCTGAACACCATTCCACTCCCTCAAGCAAACTTTCTTCAGGTTCCATAAATCCAGTCACAAAGTGGGTGCTCACCTTCCCCGGCCCGTATATCTCTCTGGCAGCCTCCAGACCCCGTAACCACTGATCGCGTCCTTGCTCTGAATCTTTTCCCGAGCAATATTTCGAAAACAAAAGAGGGTCCCAAACTTCAAGATTAAAACAGACCGAATAGGCACCGAGCTTCTTGTACTTCTCAAGGCTCTTTAAGTCCTTATCTTTTGGAACGGTCCGAATAACATTCACCGGAATGTCCTCTCTTCCAATCCCTTCCTGTAGAGCCTGGATAACGCTCAGAATCATTTCATCTTCCAAATCCACCATCTTGCCGTCTTTTTCAGCCTTTTTTATGTAACCTCCTGTCAACAGGATATGCCGGACGCACCCCTCTTCAAAGGCTGCTTTTGCGGTATTTTTGATTTGTTCAAAAGATCGGCGCGATACTTGAAGATCATCTTTTGTCCACTTCATATTGGGGACGATGTTGCAGAAAGAGCAGCCTTTATTGTTCATCCAGTACATACAAAAAGGGGCATAGTTGATAACCAGGCAATCCTGCCCTCGCTTTGGAGCAATGCGCCTCATAATAATGCCTTCGGAGGCTTCTTTACTATAGTACTCCGGCCTGGGAACATGTCGTGCTTCGATGACAAATTTGCCGTTCTTCTTTATCATGAGCACCCCGTCTTCGACCGTACCCAGCCAGTCAGAATTCCTGTTCTCCCGAACCTGACAGGTCGTATCCATGGGCAAGAGAAGCTCTTCCGGAAGATAATAACGATGCTCTCCCATGTTCCAGTCAAACAGCCAGCGGGACTGCTCTTTATATACGGAACACAATCCTTCGAGTGCTGACTCATCAAAGCGGATGCCCTCCGTCAGAAGGTTGGCCTTTACCAAGAGCTCCTTCTCCAGGCCTTCCGGTGTCGCCTCAACTGGAGGTTTGATGTGAGGTGCTCCTTCCAGATGATCTATCCTGCGGTAATGATCATCGATAACCTTAAATGTTGGATCCAGATTGCTCATGTTGGTTCTCATTAACCTTCTCCTTTCTTAACATATTACAAAAAATACTTAAAACGTCGGAATCGGCTGTTCTTTTTGTTTATATGCCGAAACAGTATTTCAAATTAACCAGCTGATATCTGTCATGGTTTCCGGCGAAAGTAAAATTTATCCCAGCACTACTAATCCGCAGCATAAATTCAACCTTAATCATTAAATGTTTTAATAAATGGTGTTTTAATGATTGTCAAGCACTATTTTAATGGTTTAGACCGTACCAAACGCAGGATGTAATTCAAGACTCTCTTAAAATTATTTCTTTTAATTCAATTAGATAAAAAGATGTTATATTTGAATGGCGAACTGAATCAAAAATCACTGAACGGAATTTTGTGGGAAACTAGAAAGCGAAAAATCACTTGATGCCATTAGGATAGTTGGCTAAATAAATTTTTGCATAACGTTCAATATGGTCTGTCGTAATCTTGACGGCGGTATTTGCATCTCGTTCTTCAATTGCCTTGACAATCTTCCGCCAATCTTCGTAAGCTTTTTCCGGCTCTGCTTCTTTTAAATTCGAAAAATTCCTAGCAAAGGCAAAGAGATTTTCGTGGATAGGAATAAGTACCGCCGAGTAAATTTTATTGTCCGCGATTGCGATGAGGTCTTTTCTTAGCAACACCTCTTCATCCAAATATGCGTTCCACTCTTTGAGACCTTTCCTTGTAACCGCTCGAAGTTGTAAAAGATGTCCTTTGAGGCAATCCATATCTTTGTCGGTAACCTTTTCAACAACCAACCTAATCAGGCCTGATTCGACTACCATACGAAATTGCGCCAGGTCATTAAAAGAGATTTTTCGTTGCCGGATCAGCACCCCCAATCCCTCAGCAATTGAATCGGTGTTTGAGTCTTTGACAAAAGCGCCCCCTTTAACACCGCGGCGAACCTCAACTAGTCCCTTTTGCTGTAATATGCTGATGGCCTCTCTAACTGTTCCCTGGCTGGCGCCAATAATTGTCTGGAGTTCGAGAAGCGGCGGCAACCTATCTCCAGTTTTGTATATACCATCTAATATAGCTTCTTCGATTTGCGCAATGATATTTTGCACTAGGCTGCTTTTTTGAACCTTTCCAAGAGCCATTTCGTTTCCTCCTTAAATGTTAATTAATAATCATTTAAATATTGTATGTTTATACTTATTTTTCCGCAGGGTCAAGCAATTTCATACCGTTCAGGCTTAATCCACCGCAGCTTGTTGTGAAGTAGTCATGGTTGAATATTCCATGAAATTTAACACAAACAACAAGATTTTTCATATTTTTTCTAATAAGTTACAGTTTCCAGATGGACACTAACCTGAATGGCAATACCGTTTTATGTATCATCTGTTTAACCTTGCTGGTTACGGTTCTCGGATGTTGTCGCTAATCCGATACTACCTGATTAATGAGGTTTTTCAAGCATTTTCTTATACAAATATCAGTACAAGAGCGGATCTACGGAGTCACAAATTCCTTGACACGTCTATCAGATAGGGATAGTTAATCATGCCCTACAGGGATAGTCCTTTGATATTTAAGAGGACTTTTTTTATTCACATAACGAAGAAAAAGGAACTTTAGTATGTCTGATGATAAAATGGCTCGCATCGATCCTGTAAGATACAGCCTTGACAGCAAATTTAATTTTAAATGTCATAAAGATGTCAAGTGTTTCACCAAATGCTGCAGAGGCATTAATATTATTTTAACACCTTACGACATAATAAGGCTGAAAAATCGCCTTTCTCTTTCTTCGGAAGATTTTTTAACCATCTATACAGAACCGCAGCTTCTTGAAAAAACAGATCTGCCGATTGTAACATTAAAACTTTTGGATGATGAATTGAAATCCTGCCCTTTTGTAAGAGATGACGGATGTCTTGTTTACTCTGACAGGCCAACAGCCTGTCGTTACTATCCTGTAGGTGTTGCGGCTCTATCCCATAAAGAAGGGTCGGATGACAAGGATTTTTATTTTTTCGTAAATGAGCCCCATTGCCTTGGATTCGAGGAAGATAATCTCTGGACAATCGAAGAATGGCGTGTAGATCAGGGCGTTGATATACATGACGAAATAAATGCCGGATGGACTGATCTTGTGGTGAAAAAACGGTCTTTCCCGCAGAATATCAAGCTTACAGAACAGAGCAAAAAAATGTTTTTTACGGCAAGCTATGACGCTGACAAATTCAGACAGTTTATCTTCGAAAGCTCATTTCTGACCCTTTACGATATCGATGACAAAACTCTCGAAAAAATAAGAAGCGATGATGTTGCGCTGATTGAATTCGGTTTCAGATGGCTTAATTCGATATTGTTTAAAGATGAAGCTTTTAGTATAAATAAAGAAGCAGCTGCGCAACGAATAAAAAAGCAATAAAAATATGGCGGCCGCCCATAAAAGACGGCCGCCATAATGACTAATAGCTTTGGTAACAAAGTTCTTCCATAATCGAAGAATGTTTCAGCCGGTTATTTATATTTACACTAAAAAAATCTTCAACCGGTTTGAATATCTCAGGATTTTTGCTTTGAACATTCCGTAATGATTCAAGAATCTTTTCAAGCCCGTTTCTCGTCAATTTTCCAAGAGGCTTCCTGCATCCCCCTGAAGGCATTCCAAGAATCGACATGATCGCTTTTACGGCAAGAGGATTTCTTGCCCGAAAAACAACATCACCATAAGGAGTCGTTTCCTTGGTCTTAACGGTAACAAGCTCAAATAAAGGATCGAGAGCGGTTTTATATTTTTTTGCTTCAGCGTTGTTACCCTGCTTAAGAGCTTTTACCATTTCAGTTACAGCTTTAGGAGCAATATTTGATATAACCGATATAACTCCTCCGGCTTTTATCTCCGGATCTGACATCATTTCATATGTTAAACCGTCATCGCCCGAAAGGATGGTATAGCCGGGCCCGCAACACTTTCTTGTATGCTTCATGTTATCTATGTTGCCGGTCGCCTCTTTCACTGTGTCTACATTTCCGAAATCCTTGTACAGAAGAGCCAGATCCTCCGGCAGCAACTGAGTTCCGGTTCTACCCGGAATCACATACGGTATAATCTGAACATCAGGAAAAGCCGAAGCAACAGGACCTATATATTCTTTTCGTATCTCAAGGGAGCTTGGCCCATTGTAATATGGATCAACAAGCAAGACGGCATCAACTCCAATATTTGCGGCATGATTTGTTGCAGCAAGCGCTTCTTTTGTATTATTGCTCCCCGTCCCCGCGATACATAAGCATTTGCCCTTGGACTTTCTTGATACATTTTCTATGACCTTGTTGTGTTCATCCCATGTAAGGGTCGGGCTCTCGCCAGTAGTTCCTACAGCAAGTATTCCGGTTATTCCGTTATTAATCTGGAAATCAACCAGAGATGAAAGTCCGTCATAATCCACAGAATCATTCTTAAACGGTGTAACAAGGGCGGTAAAACTTCCGGTAATCATAAAACCCCCTTTTATTATCTGTTAATTGCCAGTAATCCGAACTATAAAACCGAATGAAAACGGTAGAAAACAGAGGTTGATATGTCAAGAAAAAAGATTATTTTTTATTTCATTTGGAAAGAACGCAAAAAACGTTTATAAGAATTTCTGGGTACATTCTGTTTGTATTTTTACTTGACAACTTGTATTTCGCATAATAACCCCTAACCCCGATAAACGGGATAAGCAAGGTTACGAGATATTTTCTAACTTACTAATAAAAAATTCACAAGGATATAATATGGAAAAGGCAAAAAATGTTGAAGAATATATAGCTCAGCAAAGGGCGGGGATTGCATCAAATCCGGAGTGCGGAACATCCCATTATAATCTGGCCGTAGCCCTGATAGGACTGAAACAATTCGATGAAGCCGAAAAAGAGCTTCAAGACGCTATTAATTGCAGCCCCAGCCTCGCAGAAGCCTATGTTCAGCTTGGAGGCCTTTGCCTTCAGCGCGGCGATCTTGATGGCTGTTTATACTACAACACGCAGGCAATTCATTCAAGGGCAGGTTTTTCCGAAGGTTACGGCAACATAGGTTTTATTAATCTTCAGAAAGGAAACCTTGATGAAGCAATTGCCGCATTAAAAAAGGCTATAGCATATAATTCCAGCTTTTTACAGGCTTATACAACTCTTGCAAATGCATACCTGATGAAAGGCCTTGTTGTTGAAAGCATCGAGGCAAGTCTGA
>JAHJJB010000256.1 GCA_018823005.1 Pseudomonadota bacterium
CTAAAGAAGATATTTATAATCTGCTTAAAATTGAGAAATATGGTGTTGTGGGGGTTATTACGGGCAAAGCTATTTATAGTGGAACTCTTGATTTTAAAGATGCTGTACATATTTCAAAACAAAAACATGTAAATCATTGATCCTTTCTATCAGAGTTTATTTCTGATAAATAATATTCAAAATATCTTGACACAAACATCTATGGTGATTAGATTCAAGGTTTAATTAAGTAAATAACAGTTGCCGGTTTGCCCTGGGTGTTTTGATAATAGTCCGCTGTTTTTTTAAGTGAATTGTTTTCTTGGATATATGAAATTGTTGAAAACCAGCCCTATTTTTTTAAGGACCTTCCATTGTTATATTTCATTTCAGTTCCATTAGTTGGAGGTTACTCCTCTTGGTGTTTTTTATTCCCGAAGAAAAAATAAATGAAATAAAAAATGCGGCAGACATTGTTGATGTCGTTTCCGAATCTGTGGTGTTGAAAAAAGCTGGAAGGAACCATATTGGTCTTTGTCCGTTTCATTCGGAAAAAACGCCTTCCTTTACTGTCAGTGATGAGAAACAGATATTTTATTGCTTTGGATGTGGTACCGGAGGAAATGTATTTGCCTTTTTGATGAAAAAAGAAGGTCATTCTTTTCCTGAAGCAGTTAAATATATAGCAGGAAAATATGGGATACATATTCCGGATGATGCGATGACACCGGAACAGAAACAAAAAATAAGTGAAAAGGAAAACCTTTTATCGGTTAATAAGCAGGCAATGATTTATTTTTCAAAATGCCTGATTGAAAGCAACACGGGGAAAAAAGCGCGTGATTATCTTCTTAAGAGGGAGATTTCTGAGGAGACTGTGCGCGGTTTTTTTATCGGATATGCTCCGGAAGGGTGGAATGCTCTTTTAAATCACATGACAAAAAATAACAAGCATTCCCCTCTTTTGCTTGAGAAAGCCGGATTGATCATAAAAAAAAATGGGATGGCCGGATTTTATGATCGTTTCAGAGACAGGATTATTTTTCCTATTTTTGATGTTAACTCTCAGGTTATTGGTTTTGGGGGGCGTGTCATGGATGATTCGCTTCCGAAATATCTTAATTCTCCCGAGACTGTTATTTTTAGCAAGAGTCGTTCCCTGTATGGTCTGAATGCTGCAAGGAGCGAATGCAGGGCTACAGAGACGGTGTATATTGTTGAAGGTTATTTCGATCTTCTTGCTCTCCATCAGCACGGGATTAAAAATTGTGTGGCTACACTTGGAACTGCTATCACACCAGAACATGTGAAGATATTAAGGGGAATTGTGGGCAAAGAGGGCAAGTTTATCCTTGTTTATGATTCAGATGCTGCGGGAATAAAGGCAGCATACAGAAGTACCGAAATATTCGATAAAGGATACGCGGATGCAAGAATTCTTGTGCTTCCCTCAGGATACGATCCTGATTCATACCTAATCGAATTTGGTGCGGAATCTTTTAAAAATGCTGTTTCAGGAGCTCTTGGTGCGGTTTCTTTTTTGATGAACCGCGCAATTAAAAAACATGGTATGTCGGTCGAGGGAAAAATCCGTATTATATCGGAATTAAAGAATATTATCTCCTCTGTCAGGGATAATATTGAAAGATCTTTGTATATAAGGGAACTTGCTGAAAAAACAGATATTGATGAAGCCGCTATTCGTGAGAGAATTGGCGGGGCTATGGCTATCTCAGGTTCAGATACCATTCCTGTGGCCGGAAATGAAAGAGGCAGCAGACTTGAGAGACAGATTATTGCAATGATGCTTCAGTTTCCTGAAATAATCCCGGAAATAATTAAACGGGATATATTAAATAATTTTGCCGATGATATATTAAAGTCTGTTGGGTATGATATCACCAGACAGCAAAATTTGTGCAGGCGGCACGCCCCTGATCTGATCCCTGTTTTTGATGATGAAGAGAAAAACCGTATAGCAGCTTTTCTTGCTATTAGTGAAGATGCATGGGACCTTGATGGCTGTATGAAGTTGGTGGCACAGTTTGAAGATTGCCGGGAACGGCAGAAAGATACGAGTATCAATAAAATAAAGGCTGCTGAAGAAATAAAGGATAATAAGTTGCTTTTGGAATTATTGAGAGAAAAGCAAATTCAGGCAAGAAAAAAGAGATCGAATAACCTGAACGCTTCGGGAGGCGAAACTTAATGACAGAAAAACTCGTTCAAAAAAAGGGAAAGAAGACAAAGAAGCAGGCCCCTGTTAAGGAGACTCATAAAATTAGTAAAAAAGACAAGAAAAAGAAATCCGCATCAAAGACTGAAAGTGCAAAAAAGAGCAATAAAAATAGCTTTGAAGATCTGGTATCAAAAGGAAAGAGTAAGGGTTTTATAACTTATGAAGAGCTTAATGAAGAATTATCTGAAAATGTTATTTCCCTGGAACAGATTGATGAGACACTAATGCTTTTTCATGAACAGGACATCGAATTGGTTGATGATGGTAAAGATAAAATGCCTGACATCGAAAAAGAAATAAAAGAAAAAAAGACAAAGCGGGGAGTAACGGACGCGGCTCTTGCAAATTTCGGAACTGTCACGGATCCTGTAAAAATGTACCTTCGCGAGATGGGGCTTGTTACTCTTTTGAGCAGGGAAGGGGAAGTCGAAATTGCCAAAAAGATAGAAGACGGGGAACAGGAGGTTTTAAAGGCTCTGATTAATACTGTGACATGTGTTGAACATGTCATAGATCTCGGGATAGAGATAGAAGGAGGAATACAGCGGCCTAAACATATCCTTAAAGATTTTGATGAAGGCGATACTTACGTTGATGAAATGCTCCAGATTGAAAATTTTATCAGGGCTATCCATTCAATAAAAGAGATACACGAAGAGAGCAAGCTGCTGCGTGATAAAATATATTCTCCCAAGCTTGATAAGGACGAAGTGCGACGAATAAAGAAACTGATTTCAGTCAATAACAATAAAATATTTGATCTTCTTAAAGAATGGAGACTTGAAAGCAGTGTTCTGGACAAGCTTGAGGCGGTCATGAAAGACCATATCTGCTGGTTCGAAGCCATGGAAAAAACCATGTCGAATTATGCTGAAAAAGTAGGATCTTCTGTATCAGAGCTTCGTGTCAATCTCAAATCCAAGAGTAATTTCATAAAATGGTCCAGATCGCGCTGCAAGCTCGGGAAGGATGAAGCTTTATCGCTCTACGATGAGCTCAAAAAAAACCATGAGCATGTGCACGAAAGGGAACATGAGATAAAATCGAATTGCCGTACACTGAAAAGAATTATGTCTTCTGTTGCAGAAGGGCGCCTGAATGCAAAAATAGCCAAGAGCGAATTGACGAGGGCTAACCTCCGCCTTGTTGTCAGCATAGCAAAAAAATATACAAACAGAGGCCTTCAGTTTCTGGATCTGATCCAGGAAGGAAATGTAGGCCTTATGAAAGCCGTTGATAAGTTTGAATACCGCCGGGGATATAAATTCAGTACATATGCAACATGGTGGATCAGGCAGGCAATAACGAGGGCAATAGCGGATCAGGCGAGAACTATACGCATTCCGGTGCACATGATAGAGACGATAAATAAGCTGATCCGGACATCAAGATATCTTGTCCAGGAGCAGGGGCGCGAGCCAACGCCCGAAGAGATTGCTGAAAAAATGGAAATTCCCTTGGAGAAAGTGCGCAAGGTCTTAAAGATAGCCAGAGAGCCAATATCTTTGGAAACTCCGATAGGTGAGGAAGAAGACAGCCATCTTGGCGATTTCATTGAAGATAAAAAATTCATGCTTCCCTCCGAAGCGGCTATAAACCAGAACCTTGCAGAGCAGACGAGAAAGGTGCTTGCAACACTGACTCCGCGCGAAGAGAAGGTCCTTAGAATGAGGTTCGGAATCGGAGAAAAGGCTGACCATACGCTGGAAGAGGTTGGCCAGGATTTTCAGGTGACACGTGAGCGCATAAGGCAGATAGAGGCCAAGGCGCTAAGAAAACTGAGGCATCCTACGAGGAGCCGGAAATTAAAAAATTTTATTGAAATGTAGCGCTTGACAAAGTATCTATACAAATATAGAAAGTCAGGCGTCAAGGTGTTTTGAGGGCCCATAGCTCAGCTGGTAGAGCCACCGGCTCATAACCGGTCGGTCCCTGGTTCGA
>JAHJJB010000257.1 GCA_018823005.1 Pseudomonadota bacterium
CCAGGAAGAGAAGTTTTTGGCGCACGGGATAGGCGTGAGCGGGGGGGCAATGAGCGGACGCATTGTTTTCAGCCTTGAGGAGATCAATAACTGGAGGTTTAAGGAGCCTGAGACATCGCTTATTCTCGTGAGAAGTGATACCGTGCCGGATGATATAAGGGAGATATATGCAGCTGATGGTCTGCTGACCGGACAGGGCGGTTTGACATCGCATGCAGCCGTTGTTGCTCACAGGCTTGGAAAAACATGCGTGGTTGGCTGCGGAAGTCTTGTTTGCGACGAAAGTGCAAAGACAAGCCTTTTCGGTGAGGTGATGCTTAATTCAGGTGATTACATAAGTATCGACGGCCAGGAAGGCTCGGTGTACCGGGGGCTGATTAAAATCAAAGAAAACCTGTAAGGAGAAGAAAAATGGATTCCAGAAACAAAGGAAAGGGCCTTAAGCTTGGAGTAAATGGTTTCGGAAGAATCGGGAAACTTACGGTATGGCATCATATCGGGCGGAAATATTTCGATGAAATCTCAGTGAATATTGGGCGCGAAGCCGGAATGTCGATATATGACATAGCGCATTACCTTGAAACGGATTCTACATATGGTACTCTTCATCACTTTTTATACGGACAGAAGGCATCTCCGGTCGTTAACGATATCGACGAAAAAACCGGGACAATTGTTGCTGACGGAATAAAAATCAGATTTCTACGGACTTCAAGGAATCCGGGAAAAATCGGGTGGAGCGAACAGGGAGTAAAGCTTGTAGTTGAAACCACAGGACAGTTCCTTGATCCAACACTTGCCCCCGATCATCCGGGTGGCTCTTTACGGGGGCATCTTGAGTCGGGTGCAGATAAAGTAATTGTTTCCGCTCCTTTCAAAATAGCCGACAAGGGAAAAGCGATGCCGGATGATGTTGTAACAACTGTCATGGGAATAAACGCTAATGATTATGACCCGAGGTGCCACAAGATAGTATCGGGAGCATCATGTACGACCATGTGCCTTGCGCACATGATAAAACCCATAATTAATTATTTTGGTTCAAAGAGAATACTGTCTGCGTCGATGGCGACTGTTCATGCGGTTACCGGCTCCCAGGAAGTTTTGGACCGCCTGCCAAAAACCGGGGCGAAAGATCTAAGGAAAAACCGGAGCGTTATGAACAATATTATTTTGACTACCACAGGTGCCGCCAATGCCTTAAGGCTCGTTATTCCCGAGATGAAACGGATAGGATTTATTGCTGAATCCGTAAGAATTCCGACCAGCACCGGGTCTCTTATCATCCTGGTATTAAATCTTCAGGAGGAGATATCCGGTGAATCAATAAGAAGGGAATTGATAAAGGATATCTACCGACAGGCTGCTGCTGAAGATCCGAAAGGATATCTTGTTTATTCGGACAAGCAGAATGTATCAAGTGACATTATCGGAATGCCCGGTGTTGCAGCCCTGATAGAAGGACATGAAACACACACCCGTACCGCCGAGGTTACATTCGATCTGGAAAAAGTACCGGGTCTTGAAAAGGATATTATCTCATCCCTCAAGGAGAAGATTATCAGAATACCGGTTACACAGGCAGTCATATATGGCTGGTACGACAACGAGATGGGCGGTTATGTCAATATCCTCGGGGACAGGACGGTCTCTGCCGCAGAAAACATGTAGTGATTTTACCGGACTTCCTTGACCATCAATGATTTTCGCCATATTTTACGGCCCGTTTTTCATTGACATGCAAATGCAATTTTACTATACTCCTTAATTGAAAAAGACAATTCATGTCAGAGAAAGCCTGGACATACCCATAGCCACCAATGTGACATCTGCAGACCTCCGGTGGCGGAAAGGAGAATAATAATGGTATATGACACAGCATTGCGGCCCTATTCCTCCAAGAGGCTGGAGGAGATAGAATCTGCGGATATTCTAGTCGGCATTCCCAGTTTCAACAACGAATCGACCATTGTTCACGTGATCCAGATGGTCTCGCACGGCCTGGCCAAACACTACAAGGATAAAAGGAGCATCATTCTCATCGCGGACGGCGGTTCCACCGATGATACAAGGGAGGTGTCCAAGGAATTCCAGATCAAACCCTGGCAGGAAAAGATCGTCACCATTTACCGGGGACCGGGCGGAAAAGGAACCGCGCTCCGGTCCGTGTTCGAGGCAGCCGCCAGGCTCAATGTCAAGGTCTGCGCCATGGTGGATTCGGATCTTCGAAGCATCACCGCGGACTGGGTGAAATATCTTCTTCATCCGGTACTGGAGGAGGGCTACCAGTTTGTGGCTCCTGTATACGTGCGGCACAAGTATGACGGGACCATTACCAACAACATCGTCTACAACCTGACACGCGCCCTCTACGGCAAACGCATTCGGCAGCCTATCGGCGGGGATTTTGCCATTTCGAGGGACGTGGCAAAATTCTATACAGACCAGGATGTGTGGCTGACGGACGTGGCACGTTTCGGGATCGACATATGGATGACTACAAGCGCCGTAACTCAGGGATTCAAGATCTGCCAGTCCAACCTGGGAGTAAAAATCCATGATGTCAAAGACCCTGGTCAGCACCTTGGCCCCATGTTCCGCCAGGTCCTGTCCGCCCTATTCTCCATGATGGAGCGCTATGAATCCAACTGGAAAGGGATAAAAGGCAGCGAACCAGTAGAGACCTTCGGATTTGAAGGGAGCATGGATCCAGAACCGGTAAAAGTCAACCTGCCACTGCTGGTTGAGCTCTTCAAAACAGGGTATAAGCAGTTCTCCCCCTTGTGGAAGGAGATCTTCAGAAAATCAAGTTTTGATCAGATCGCCAAGACCTCGAAAATGGGTGCAGCCGATTTTTATCTCCCCACCGAAGCCTGGGTGAAGATACTCTACGAACTTGCTGCCACACATCACCTGTGGACCGTTAACCGGAGCAAGCTCCTCGACATGATGACCCCCCTCTATTTCGCGAGGGTGGCTTCGTTTGTCCGCCAGACCCGGAAAATGACATCCCTGGAGGCGGAGGTTCTAGTTGAAGAGCAGGCCGTTCAATTTGAAGAACAGAAGGATTATCTCATCGAGGTATGGGATGAGAAATCGGCGAATAAGACAAAGGCGGGGTCTGCATGCGAATGAAGAGCCGGCGGCTTTTTTTGTCTGGACATGACGATGAAAAAAATCCGTCTGACAGCACCACAGGAGTGTATCCGAAATGGCTGTGAGAGAGCTGAACGTTCTGTTCCTGGCATCCGAGTCTATCCCGTTTGCCAAAACAGGCGGACTGGCCGATGTGGCCGGATCCCTGCCCGGGGCTTTGAAAAGGTTGGGGGTCAACGTTAGGCTGGCCATCCCCTTTTACCGGACTATCCGCGAAGCTGCTTTTCAAACCCGTACCGTCCTGAACGACTTACGCGTTCCCCTTGGCCGGGAAATCCTGCCCTGCCGCATCCTTGAAACAGAAACCCCGGACAAGGTCCCCGTCTACCTGGTGGACAGACCCTGGTTTTATGACCGGCCCTCGATATACGGAGAAGGGAGCCAGGACTACGGGGACAACATGGAACGATTTTGCTACTTCTCTCATGCGGCTCTTGCCCTGGCCCGGAGGCTGTCCTTCCGGCCCGACATCATCCACTGTCATGACTGGCAGACCGGAATAGTCCCCGCCCTGCTGAAGGGGCCTTTTCGGCAAATGGGAGCCTCTTCGGTCTTTACCATTCATAATGTCGGTTATAAGGGGCTGTTTCCCTGGTGGAGATGGGACATAACCGGGCTCCCGTGGGAGGAATTCTTTCACACAGAGGGAATGGAGTACTGGGGCCTTATCAGCCTGCTAAAGTCGGGTATCGTCTATTCCGATGCCGTCACAACCGTGAGTCCCACCTATGCTCATGAGATACAACGGCCTGAATACGGCATGGGCATGGACGGCATTTTCAGGCACAGACAGGCCTTTCTCCGGGGAATCCTGAACGGGGCCGATTACAAACTCTGGGATCCGTCCGCCGATCCCCATATACCGTCTCATTATGGTCATGAAGAGATGAGCGGCAAGAAGGCCTGTAAGGAGGCCCTGCTCAGAGAACTGAACCTTGACGTGAGGATGGCAAAACGACCATTGCTGGCCATTATCTCCCGGCTCGACAACCAGAAGGGTTTCGATCTCCTGCTTCCTATCCTGGACGCGCTATTCGCTATGGACGTGGGCTTGGTGGTTTTGGGATCAGGTGATGGACACATCCAATGGATGCTGCAGGAGGCTGAAAGACGCCACAGCGGTCGAATGAGGACGTACATAGGTTTTAACGAGCCCTTGGCCCATCGTATCCTGGCCGGGGCCGATCTCTTCCTGAACCCGTCCCGATACGAACCCTGCGGTCTCACCCAGATCTACGCCTTGAGGTACGGGACCATCCCCGTGGTACGCGGAACAGGGGGCCTGGAGGATACGGTACATCCATTCGATTATGAGACAGGAGAGGGGACCGGCTTCAAGTTCTATCCCTACGATGGATGGGCTTTTTTCGGGGCCCTGCGTGAGGCTGTGGCCGCATATTACAACCCGTCATTATGGAGACGCCTTCAGACAAACGGCATGCAAACTGACTATTCCTGGGACCGCTCGGCGAAGGACTACCTTGGACTCTACCGCTCTTTGAGGGTTGCGGAAAAATAGGTGACAGCACCGAAGTGGAGGTATTAAAAACTATCGATGTTTGATAAAGCCATAAAACATAAACTCTTGAGCGGTATATGCGGCATCGGACTGGTGATAATGATCATCGCGCTGCTATCCTGTCAGGCTATAAAGCCTGTCGGCGCCCAGATGGAAATATCTCCAACCAAGGGCCGGGAGAGACCGGATATACGGATTGCAGAGCTTGAAAAGTATATACACGATTTGATAAATCGGGAAAGGGGAAAGAACGGCCTTTCTTCACTGGCTTTTAACAAATCACTGAAAGAGATTGCCCGGAGGCATAGCGAGGACATGGCCGGAAGAAATTATTTCAGCCATTATTCGCCGGAGGGACATGGCTTTTCAGACAGATACAAACAGGCTGGATATGTATGTAAAATACCCGGTAAGGGAATGAGTTATCTCGCCGGCGCAGAAAATATTTATCAGAATAATCTTTACAACAGAGTCAAGATTGTGAACGGGATCAAATACTATGATTGGAATTTACCGGAGACCATAGCAGAAACAACAGTTGAAGGGTGGATGAACAGCCCTGAGCACCGGAAAAACATATTAATGCCGCACTGGCAGAGGGAAGGGATTGGCGTGGCTATCTCTTCTGACGGCAAGATATACATAACTCAGAATTTCTGCTGAAATACAGAATCAACCAGGTGTGAGAAGCCCGGTGGATTCTCTGGAAAAGGCCAGGGTATAAATTAAGACAATTTAAATGGAGATTATAACAATGGCTGAAATGACAGAACGCATGAAGGAACTTTTTAAAAAAGTCCCCACCGTCGTTTTTGCGACGGCGGATTTAGACGGCATCCCCAACGCTGTTCCGGTTGGCGCAAAACGAATTGTTGATTCAGAAACTATTCTAATATCAGATCAGTTTTTGAACAAAACCCTGGCCAATATTAAACAAAATTCCAAGGTAGCGATAACATACTGGGAGGGCCATGAAGGATACCAGCTGAAAGGCACCGTTACCATTGAAACTTCCGGCCAGCGGTTTGAGGATACGGCTAAATGGATCGAGGAATTAGGCAACAAGGCCGGGTTCCCCCTTAAATCAAAAGGAGCTGTTATTTTGAAGATTGAAGAAATCTACGGTCTGGCACCGGGGCCGGGTGCCGGCAAGAAACTTGCTTAAACCCTGTTTATGTTTATCCGCCGGACATATATGCACCGGCAAAAAATGTAATGCGGCTTTAAATTTTAATTTCTTATTAAAAAAGGAGGTTTGCCTATGCCAGAAGAATTCAAACCCGGCTGTGCCCGTCCTACAGGCGGGCCAGTGGGAGAAGCTTTAATTCAGGGAGAAACAAAGAATAATGAAAAGCCTAAGGAGACAGCGGCCATGATAAAAGTTGGAAGAAAAGCGCCTGATTTTTCAGCGCCGGCATACTTAAAAGGAAAATTTGTAAATATTAATCTTTCCGAATACCTTGGCAAATGGGTGGTTTTGTGTTTTTATCCTGGTGATTTCACATTTGTCTGAGCTACTGAAATTTCGGCAGTTGCCGAAAAATTTCCTGAATTCCAGAAACTGGGAGTTGAAGTTCTTTCCATGAGTATCGACAGTGTATTTGTTCATAAGATGTGGAACGATCACGAACTTTCAAAAATGGTTCAGGGCGGAGTTCCCTTTCCGATGATGTCGGATGGCGGCGGTAAAGTTGGTTCCATATATGGCGTATATGATGAAGATGCTGGTGTGGAAACCAGGGGACGGTTTATCATAGATCCTGACGGTGTAATACAGGGATTCGAAGTGTTGACGCCTCCGGTTGGTAGAAACGTGAAAGAGTCTCTGCGACAAATTCAGGCATTTCAGTTGGTTAGAAACAGTAAAGGAACAGAAGCAACGCCTTCAGGATGGAAACCGGGCAAAATTACTCTTAAGCCCGGCGCTGATCTTGTAGGTAAAGTTTGGGAAGTATGGAAAACAGAAATGGCATTTGATTAGAGGGGTTTGCCGGTTTTTTCTACCCGGTGTTTTTCATAAATGACGTTGCTGAGTTTTACAAATTCTTCAACGGTAAGAGTTTCAGCGCGACGCACAGGATCAATCCCGGCGCGGTTTAATGCCGAAACAGCAGTTTGTGCGTCGATTCCAAGCCCGCTTCTTGAAAGCGAGTTTTTGAGAGTTTTGCGCCTTTTCCCGAAGGCCGCCTTGATTACGCTGAAAAGAAAGTTCTCATTATCTGCCGGAAAGGCCGGAATTTCCTTAAATCTTATTTCAATGATCTGGGAATCTATCCCGGGCTTTGGAAAAAAGAGAGATGCCTTTATGTCGGCGATTTTACTTATATCGGAGCAGTACTGAAGCATGACAGAAATCCTGCCGTAATCTTTGCCGCCCGGTTTCGCGCAAATTCTTTCTGAAAGTTCCTTCTGAAACATCAGTATGGCGCGGCTCACGAAAAGCCTTTGAATAATAAGCTTTATCAGAATCTGGGAGGAGATGTTGTACGGGAGGTTTCCCATGACAGCTATTTTCCGCCCGTATTTTGCTGCTATGCTTTCAATATCTACATCCAGAATATTTTCATTCACTATACGGACGTTATCAATATTTTTTGCCAGAAGCTCGCTTTGCAAAGGAGGGAGGAGGTTCCTGTCCTTTTCAACCGCATATACCGTATTTACGGCCATGGCGATTGGAACTGTCAGGGCTCCAAGTCCGGCTCCTATTTCAAGAACAATATCCTCTTTCAATATGCCGGAACGGGAGACGATCATTTCCGCCGTGGAAGGGTCAGAGAGAAAATTCTGGCCAAACTGCTTTTTCGGGGAAAGATTGTATGCTGAAAGGAGAGTTCTCGGAGATGTCATGAAACAGATTTTTCCTGATTGACTTTTAAGAGCCTTCTTCTTGAGCGGAATTTTTTTACCAGGCGGCGGGTGATCAAATAGGAGGCTACGGCAAAAGGAATTCCTATGACTACTCCGCCTGTCATCAGGGAAATGGTTGCTTTTAATCCCAGTTTGGTCAGTTCGGTAAATGTCATATATTTCATGTCGAAAGGAATTGAAGTTCCGAGAATAATGCTTCCGGTCTTGTAGCTGCCGAGGTATAAAAAAGGCATTGTAAGCGGATTTCCGATCCAGACACCTATTGCGGCCGCAGCCTTGCTTGCCCTAAGGGCATATGCCAAAGCCAAAGCAAGGATTGTATGAAAAGGGAAAGTCGGGGTAATCCCGATAAAAATACCTATGGACATACCGGCTGCAATATAGTGAGGATCTCCTTTGAGCTGCTTAACATTTTCAATAAATTGGGCTGTTTTTTGCTTCAGGTTCATCTGTATAAATTGCTTTTTCCATAAAAAAGTTGCATGATCATATCCGCTTCTTTAATATGACACTTATATCATAAGCCATATCATGCACAAGAATATTATTTGACAGTAAAAATTCTTGGATCATCTCTAAAAGAGTCTGTGATTGTATTAGGATTCAAGGGGTCAAGGGTTCAAGGATTCCTGTGAAGGGAAAGTCTGTAAGAACTTCAGGGGGACATAGGGGAGGTTGAAAGGATGCTGAAAGCCTCGATAAAATCAATAGAAAACAAACGCTTGAACCCTTGACCCCCTTCTCCCAACTAATTGGGAGAAGAGCTATAATTATTAAAACTCTGTTTGCGAAGATCATTATCAGGGAGGATGCCGTGGTGAGGAAAAAAGGGAAATCGATAAGCTTTGATGCGATGGTCAAATTTTTTATGATGAACTATGATATTCCATCCAGAAAAGATATTCAAAAAGTTTTAATCCGCCTGGATAACCTTGAGACTTTAATCAGGAATTCAGGTATGTTTCAAAAAGGCGGCCGTTTTGTCACCGGCGAGGGGAAAGGCAGGAACATCAGATCTGTCAAAACAGCTTTTGAGATAGTTTATGATGCAATTAAAAGCTTTGAAAATGGGGCAGATTTTGCTGAAATACAGGCCAAAACCGGTTTCGGTGAAAAGAAAATCCGCAACATCATTTTCAGACTTAACAAATTCGGCAGGATAAAAAGAAAAAACAGAGGGGTTTACATCGCGGTATAGGATCAGCGGACAGGGATCAGGGATCAGGGAGGCCGGGTGAAAAATGCTTTTACTGGCAACTGACATCAGGGAATGTTAAGAAGACTGACGACTGAAGTTGCTAACAGTCTTCAGTCTAAAAACCTTCAGCCTATTATGCAAACAGGAACCAATTGATTTAAATGAATAAACAAAACGATAGCAATAATGAAGGGATCTGTGCGGGGGATGTCATATCCGGTTATAATATCAATCGGGTTGTACAACTCAAAGATATAAAATCTTTTTTTTATGAACTTGAGCATTCTGCTACAGGCGCAAGGCATGTGCATATAAGCAATGACGACAGTGAAAATACATTCGGAGTTGCTTTCAAGACTGTACCTGCTGATTCAACCGGAGTTGCTCATATCCTTGAACATACAGCTTTGTGCGGATCCAGAAAATTTCCGGTGCGCGATCCTTTTTTTTCAATGATTAAAAGAAGCCTTAATACGTTTATGAATGCTTTTACAGCTTCTGACTGGACTATGTATCCTTTTTCTACGCAGAATCGAATAGATTTTTATAACCTTATGGAGGTTTATCTTGATGCGGCGTTTTATCCGCTTCTTGATGAGCTGAGTTTCAGGCAGGAGGGGCATCGCCTGGAAATTGAGGAAGACGGAAGTAAGGGCAGCTCAAAGCTCGTGTATAAAGGGATTGTATATAATGAAATGAAAGGCGCCATGTCCTCACCGGAACAGGTTCTGTCCCGTTCAATATTAAATGCCCTGTATCCCCTTACAACATATAGTTTCAATTCCGGAGGAGATCCCGCCGTCATCCCGGCGCTGACATATTATGATTTGAAAAATTTCCACGGCAGGCATTATCATCCCAGCAATGCGTATTTCTATACATACGGAAATCTTCCTTTGCGGGACACTCTTTCTTTTATTAATGAGAAAGTCCTCAAGAATTTTGAGCGCATAGATCCGCGTACTGATGTGCCTTCCCATCCGAGATGGAACGAATCCCGAAAATGCCGTTATCATTATCCTCTGGCGAAAAGCGAGGATCCCCTCAAAAAAAACCAGGTATGCCTTGCGTGGCTGACATCAGATATAACAGACTCGTTCGAGATCCTGGTGCTTGTGCTGCTTGAGCATATTCTCCTTGGAAATTCAGCTTCTCCGCTTCGAAAAGCCCTCATAGATTCGGGCCTTGGTTCTTCCCTTTGCGATTCCGCAGGTTATGATCCGGGAAACAGGGACACGATGTTTGTCTGCGGTTTAAAGGATGTAAAAGAAGCGGACGCCGAAGAAGTTGAGAGGATAATATTCAGTGTTCTTTCAGATCTTTCAGAAAAGGGTATAGATAAAGATCTTATTGAATCTGCTCTTCACCAGATAGAGTTCCACCGCAAGGAAGTGACAAATACACCGTATCCTTACGGAATAAAACTTTTGACTTCGTTCGCAGGGAGCTGGTTACATGGTGGAGATCCCGCAAAAATCCTGGATTTCGATGCGGACCTTCAAAGACTGCGCGAGGAAATGTTTGAAGAGCCGCTTTTTGAAAACAGGATAATAGAGTACTTTATAAAAAATCCGCACAGGGTCCTTTTAACCCTTGTCCCTGATCAGGAGATGGAACAAAAGGAGAGAGACAGGGTTGCTCTTGAACTTGAAGGTGTGTTCAAGGGTTTGACTGAAGCCGGTATCGGAAAAATAAAAAATGATTCGAAAAATCTTGAAGCGCTGCAGGGGAAAAAAGAAAATCTCTCCTGCCTTCCGACGCTGGCGCTTTCTGACATTCCTCCATCTGTGCAGTCAGTCAAGGAGGCATCTTCATACGGCGCTGTCCCTGTTTCCTGTTACGAACAGGCCACAGGAGGCATACTCTATTTCACAGCAGCCACCGGAACAGGAAATCTGGATGTTAATCTGATGCCGCTTGTCCCTTTTTTCTGTTTCGCTTTTTCGAAAGCAGGTACATCCTTAAGGGATTATTCGGATATGGCCCGGCGCATAGATGCTTATACCGGCGGCATAAGCCTTTCGGCCAATGCCCGTACCGGTTTCGGGACATCCGGATCGTGTGTTCCCTTTGTTTCATTTAACGGAAAATGCCTTGCAAGGAACACTGGCATGATGTTTGATATAATAAGCGAACTTGTGTTGAAATATGATTTTTCCGACCCGACCCGTTTAAAGAACCTGCTGCTTGAATACAGAGCCGGGCTTGAATCAATGGTAGTTCCTGGCGGCCACAGGCTGGCTCTCTCGCTCGCATCGAGGAATTTTTCAAATACTTCCGCATTGAGTGAAAAATGGCACGGAATTCACCAGCTCCTGTATATTAAGAATTTAACTGAAGACCTTTCCGTAGACAATTTAGGAAGAATCGCGCAGGATCTCGCCCTGATAACTTCAGCGATCATGACAAAAAGTAGTTTGAAAACAGCCCTTATTGGTGATGATACCGCACTCACAGAGGCACTTCCCCATGTTCTTTCTCTGCAGGAAGGACTTGTCGTTGAAGGCAATGGCTGGTTTTCATTCGGAAATGTTTCAACAGATGATGATTTGCCGAGGGAAGGGTGGAGCACTTCGACATCCGTCTCTTTCGTGGCATATGTTTTTGATGCCGTCCGACTGGAGCATGAAGATGCTCCTCTGCTTGCGGTTATCAGCAAGCTGCTTAAATCGATGTACCTGCACCGTGAGATACGGGAGAAGGGGGGAGCATACGGTGGTTTTTCAATTTACAATTCAGAGGAAGGCCTGTTCTCTTATGCTTCATACAGGGATCCGCACATATTAAACACTCTTAAGATTTATGAGGGAGCTCAGGCTTTTATAAGGCCGGAAAACATTGCGGACGAAGATGTGAAAGAGGCCATTCTCCAGGTCTGTTCCGAAACAGACCGGCCGGATCCTCCGGGGCCTGCCGCAAGAAAAGCGTTTTACAGAAAAATTGTAAATCTTTCGGATGATTTGAGGATACGCTTTAAAAGCGGGGTGCTTTCGGTTACACGCGAAAAAGTGATAGATGCTGCTGAGAAGTATCTAACGGGAAAGAATAACGGGTGTGGAATTGCAGTGATATCAGGCGAAGATAATCTTAAATCGGCAAATGAACAGCTTGCCGGCTCTCCGCTGAAGCTATTTGTAATATGAGAGGAATAAGGCGGAAGGCATGAGGCGTGAGGCAAGAGGCGGAAGACGTGAGCCGAATACAGAATATCGGATATCGGGGAACAGTGGTCAGGGGAAAGAGATGTTTTTCACTTGAATCCTTGAATCCTCGGCCCCTCGAATCCTTTATTAAGCCTTAAAAAGATCCTTAAGACGCTTCCTTACGGCTTCGCTGATGGATCCTTTCTCCTTGGCAATCTCGACAGTATAAAGCCCTAATGTCTTGTAAAGGGAAAGAAGTTGGGGCGTTTTAGACCCTATTTCGGACAGGTGTTTTTCAATTATCTGAATATCGCCCCTTGCAATCGGCCCTGTCAGCGCATTCTGGATGCCCATTTTCTCTACGTTTGAAATAGTCCCTTCGATCAGGGGTTTTAGTCCTCTTAATGCATCCTCGCCGGTTACCCCGGCAAGTTTTATTAGGCTTAAGGAAAGATCAAGGAGTGTTACAAGGTAATTTGATGCAACAACCGCGGAGGCATGGTAGAGCATTTTTGCTTCGGTTTTTATGGTAACACAATATGATCCGAGGTCCTCCGTAACATGTTTTGCGGCGTCGACAGCTTCCCTGTCGCCTTCTACGGATGTTACTATGCCTGAAAACGGATTGAATTCGTATTCGGTTGACGCAAAGCTTTGCATGGGATGCATTGATCCGATATTTGCACCGCAGGTTTTTGCAGACATTAATTCCGTCGAAGAGAGGCCGCCGCTGCAATGAAGTACGACGGAACCCGCTTTGAAGCCTTTCTTTTTTGAGATGCCGTCGCAGGCGCTTTTTATAGCTCCATCAGGTGTTGTGATGAAAACAATATCAGCTTTTTTTGCAGCCTCCCATAAAACAGTGCTGAAACCTGAGGTGCCTATAAGATCGGCCACTCTTTTTGCCGAATCGAGACTTTTACTGGCAAGTCCGGCGGAAACATATCCGCCTTTAGTAAGGTATTTCGCTAGAGCTGTACCAACTCTGCCGCAACCAATTATTGCGAATGAAGGTTTCATGTGCCTATCCCCTTTTGAGATCTTTAAAGATCTCCCATTACACCTGCCAGGCCCTTTTTTCAGATGTTATGCAATGCATCCTTTTTTGACATTTTCGCATCAAGATGATATCGCAGTCCTTACATAACTTATTTACAACACTTTAATTTACTGCGCAATAGGGAAAACCCTGGAAATATTTGCAGAGTAATAAAAAACGTGATTTGACCCGCAGGATAACTGGGTAAACAAAGGAGACAAAAAATGGAACAGAAGAAAGTAACCGCACCGGATATAAAGGAGAGAAAAAAGAGCGGCCGCAAGATAACAATGCTTACCGCCTATGATTATCCTACTGCTCTGCTTGTTGACAGGGCCGGGATTGATATGATTCTCGTGGGAGATTCCCTGGGAATGGTGGTGCTTGGCTATAAGGATACGGTTCCGGTTACCATGGACGAAATGATTCATCATATAAAATCGGTTACTTCGGCTGTACAGAGGGCCCTTGTTATAGGCGACATGCCATTCGGATCTTATAATGTCTCGGTTGAAAAGGCTGTAGAAAACGCAAACAGGATGATGAAAGAAGCAAGGGCAGACGGCATAAAGCTTGAAGGAGGAAAGCAGATGGCGCAAGTTATCGAGGCCATTGTAAATGCGGGTATCCCTGTGCAGGGGCATATCGGTCTTACTCCCCAGACGGCTTCATCCCTCGGGGGCTTCAAGGTGCAGGGGAAAAGTTTTGAGGCGGCCACGGCTCTTATAGAAGATGCGAGGGCTCTTGAGGATGCCGGCTGTTTTTCAATAGTTATTGAGGCCATTCCTTCTCCCATTGCAAAGATGGTTACGGAGGCAATATCGATTCCTACCATAGGAATAGGTGCAGGCATCGACTGCGACGGCCAGGTTCTCGTAATTCACGATCTCATCGGGCTTTTCGAGAGGTTTACACCAAAGTTTGTCAAGCAGTATGCCAAAATCAGCGATGTTATCCTTTCGGCCGTCAGCCAGTATAAGTCCGATGTTGAG
>JAHJJB010000258.1 GCA_018823005.1 Pseudomonadota bacterium
ATCTAAAAGCATTTTAAATGACTTTCCAAAATAGCGGGGATTTCTGGTGTAGTCCATTGAAATGAATAGTGGATCGGAGTCTTCTTTTTTGATTAATTCATAAATTCCCGGAATGAACGGCAGAAGAAGCAGCAAGATAAAGATTATAAATACTATCAGGATAAACATAGCTTAATTCTTCCTGATTCTGTTAGAAGAACCACGAAAATTTTTTGTATGGAGGGGAGCCCCACCGTTCTTGTTTCTGAATCGTTTTGTCTTTATCCATTTGGTGCTACGACCTGTAAGTCTGTCCAAAAAGGCTTCAAAAAAGCCTATAGTAATGTATATCGTATTAAAAAAGTAATTAAATATTAACATAGGAAGGAGCTGCACCCGTTTTGTTGCGCCATCAAGAAGGGCTGCGACTCCTATCTGATAAAAAGGCGCGAAATTTCCGAAAGTGTTGTACGCTCCGATGAAAATAAATGCAGTAACGCCGGCTACAATCTGCATTTCACCAAGAAAAAAAAGAGCAAGCGAATCCAGGATGGCAAGAACCAGAATCAGTGGAACGGTATAGACAAAAAGAAGAAGAACGCCGTCTATTTTCTCTTTTTTTGTCAAATGCAAAGATGCAAGAAGCGGTATTAGATATTTTAACAACACTTGGTTATGGCCCCTTGACCAGCGGCGGATTTGGCGAGCCCTTACAGACCATGTTTCAGGAGCTTCTTCATAACATTCGGCGCGGTTGGCGTAAATAACCTTCCATCCGTCTAACAGCAAACGAAAGGTCAGCTCTGTGTCTTCAGCCAGAATTGAGGTATCAAAGCTGCCATTTGCAATAACAACATCTTTACGAAACCCACCGACCGTTCCCCCGTATTGAGGAATCAGCTTAAGGTTAAATCTTGCCTGTTGATCAACCTGATAGCCGCCGGTTCTCTCAAGGTCCAGAAGACGGGTCAGAAAATTGGTTCGGGTATTGACCGGAACTACACGTCCCATAACCGCACCAACTTCCGGGTCATTAAAAGATACCGCTATGTCTTTTAAAATGCCTTTGGGAGGAAGATAATCTGCGTCGAAAACAATGATGATCTCATTCTGTGCTTTTTTCAATCCTTCATTCAAGGCAGCTGGTTTGCCCCGTTTGCCTTCGTATCGATGCAGCGGTTTTATAAAGTTATATTTTCTGGCGTACTCGTCCAGAATAAGCTGTGTCTTGTCTGATGAAAAATCATTGATAGGTATGATTTCCATTTTTTCGTGGGGATAGTCGGCACCTACAAGCAGATCAAGAATATTTTTGGTGTTTTTTTCAACGTATTCGGTGTCATAGTTCCTTGGAACAAGCAAGTCCAGAATTTGCTCGGCTACCTGCTCCTCATTATGCATTGGAATCAAAATAGTTATACTTTTAATATCCGAATCTATCAAATCGTGATAGTAAACACGCTGCTCGTAAAAGAGCCTGTTCATAGTAAACAGAAAGTGCCGGATGGTATAAATTAAAAGAACGCAAACCGTAAATATAAGATAACTCTTTAATATTAATAAGACCATTTCCATACGGCCTCGCTGCTTTTCAGGCTCTCTGCCAATCTGCTGCTGTAAAATGAATAAATTCCAACGATATAGACAAAATCGATGAGGGGGCCAAAGGCGAAAAATAGAAGAGCCATATAAAGGGACGAAAATTCATGAATTATAAAGAGAAATATTATGTAACGTAATGTGCCAAAAAGGAAAGAGTACGATAAGGCAAATAAAATAAGCATCAGTTTAGGAAGAAAGGGTGCAGGTAAAAGCATTAATGCCATTGATAATATAAGAGGTATAAATATCCAAATGCTTATTTCCGATTTTATATAAAATTCTGAAAATTCTGTGGCTGAGTATGGGAATTCAGAAGAAGAAAAAGTAAAAAACAGGGCGGAAAACATTTGGATCGAAGCCAGAAAGATGAAATATATGGCAATGAGTTTGAACTTTTTGATGCGGGGCAAGACAATTATCAAGCCCGATGAAATTATAAGATTGATAACAGATACCAGGGCCGATGGATTTTTTTTGGGAAGGCTGACTATGAATATATTTTTCCATAAAAATGATTGTTCAATAACGCTGATAGTTCCTGAAGGATAATATGAGGATAGAACAGTCTTTGCAATCATGCTCATCCGTTCTGTTATATAAGGATAAAAAAACAAAATTGCTGCTGCAAATGAGAAGCTTATGGTAACCAGTGAAAACAGGAACATCCAGCCCGAGCCGGTTATCTTTCTGTACGATCGATGATAATAAATAATAGCTTTCGACATAAATTATTCTAATCTGCTTGTGCATTAAATTCTTCAAAGGGAGTTAATAACTGATTTTCCCCCTTCACCCACCGGATGAGTGCTTTAACGATCCTATCTGCCGCCCGCCCGTCACCGTATGGATTACGGGAATTAACCATTTTTTGATACAACTGGGTATCATTTAAAAGATTATCTGACTCCAGAATGATCTTCCGTTGATCTGTACCTACAATTTTCGCCAAACCTGCGTCAAAAGCTTCAGGTCTTTCTGTAACATCTCTTAGGAGGAGTAATGGTTTTTTCAAAGTCGGCGCTTCTTCCTGCAACCCTCCTGAATCCGTAAGTATCATATAACAATTTTTCATCAGATTGACAAATGTTATATAATCAAGCGGATCTACAAGATATATCCTATTGATGCCACCCAGGATCTTTTTAGCCGTGTTTTTTACTATTGGATTAGGATGAACCGGATAAACAATGATAATATCGGGATGTTTCTCCACAAGCGTCTTAATTGCCTTGCAGATGTTTTCAAGTTCAGCCCCCCAGGATTCGCGACGGTGCGATGTCACAAGCACAAGCCGATGTTTATCGAAATCGAGGTTTCCAAGTAAAGCGTCATTAAAGGTAAAAGGCAACTGAGAAATATGCATCAGTGCGTCGACAACCGTGTTGCCTGTAACAACTATTTTATCGACAGCGATTCCTTCCCTCAGCAGAGCCTTTTTGGCCGAAAGGGTAGGCGCAAAATGAATATCGGTCATTGCAGTAGTGAGACGTCTGTTCATTTCCTCAGGAAATGGGCTGTAATTATTGTAACTGCGCAGGCCTGCCTCGATATGGGCAACAGGAATTTTCTGATAAAAAGCTGCTAAAACGCTGGCAAATACTGTAGTTGTATCTCCCTGGACCAGGACGATGTCAGGGTTCACTTCACTGAGTGTAACCGACATGCTCTCCAGTACACGACCCGTCAGTTCAGGAAGACCCTGTTGGGGGTTCATCAGGTTCAGATCTATATCCGGTTTTATATTGAAAAGAGAGAGGGCCTGATCCAAGAGTTCACGATGCTGGGCTGTTGCAACAACAACCGTTTTAAATTTATCGGGCTGATTTTGGAGTTTTTTAATAACCGGAGCAATTTTTATGACCTCAGGGCGGGTACCTGCGACAACCATGACTTTGGTGTTTTTTTTGCTCTCTTCAGGCATAAATCCTTATCCAGTAATCAGAACGTATAAGGGTTTGATTTTCTCATGAATTATAGTAAAGTTACAGATATATCCGGATAATTCGGGCTATCTTCAAGCGACTGCAAAATAGAACTGGCCTTATATATTAATTAAATAATATCAATATAAGGCCAGCGCTGCAAATTCTTTTTGATAGCTTCAAGCCTGGCAGGGCTTTCCATACAATCTTCTTCCCGCAGTCAGAGTTGCTATCCCCGACAGTAAAAGAAGCAAGGTTGACGGTTCAGGGACAGGGAATTCAAAATTATCATCAATAACCGGGCTACCATTATTAAAAGCAAGATATACAGTATCGGCATATCCCAGATAGTTAGCAGGCCAGTAGCTCCCGACGCCAACACTCAGTCCATATACAACAGCATCGTCAGAATAATAATTTAATGCTACATCAGCCCAGGATAAAGGTGTAATACCCAACAAAGTTTGTAGATAAGTAGATGGGACTTCTGTGCCAGAATTATTGGTATAGCTCACAGGGAAAAATGTATGGCGCCAGAAATTTTGCGCAATTAAATCCTCTTCGACCCAATCTCCTAAAATCATATTTGACCGGTTGCTGTCGGTGTAGAACCTCTCCCATATAAGTTCGCTGTGAATATCACCATCTCTTATTAAAAGTCTCAGGACAGGTGTCTGAACATGAAAAGGATCATAAGAAAGGAGATTTTGATTATTTATTTCTATATCTTCCCGATACCAGTCAAATGAAAGATCGCTGATCTCTGAAAGAAGTCCCCAGGATGTTGTGATGTCCGAAGGTCCCCATGTGTTACGTTTAACATCATCAGCGTAGCGGGTATAAAAGGCCCAATCACCGAGATCTCCTGTGGTTGTTAGTTCAAGAGATCCATTCCCGTTGCGTGGATTGTTTGGTGTTATAGAAACCTCGCCATTTGACATTATGTGTTCTCCCCAATACGGATCATCCGGGTAAACAAGCCTTGTTGCATTGGCGGATGGCGCACTTAATATCAAAATAACGGCAAAAATAACCGCAATCGTACCAACAGGAATATTTTTTTTGTTTATATTTGTCATGTTCTGTCCCTCCTTATACATAAAACATTCACAGGACTTTATTGATAGGATGTGTTTGCTTACAATGTATAACAATTAAATAAGAATGTCAAGCATTTTTTATATTTTTTATCTAATATAATATCAAATAGTTATATCAAATACGACTGAAGTGTCTTATAACTGCTGAAATCCGAATCAACAAAAGATGCCCCCATCTGTTTTACGTTGTCAGTTGAAACGGTACGTTTGGGTTTGCACTTGATGCAGATTGGCCTCTTCTCATTGGGCAGAGTAAAGATGGCTTCGAATTCGTTGATTTTACTGGCGACAGAGGCTTCACCAACAAAATCTTCCGGTAAAGATATGCGCAATCCTCCCAGTGAGATATCAAGTATAATGCCAGCCTGCAGCATTCTGGCTTCCTCGGCCGGATCCCTGATTACAACAGGAATAGATACTTCCTTCCTGTTGAACTGCCGCTGCTCTTTCTCACCGCATTCAAAGGCCTTGTTCTCACGCAGATAACAGCCGATTATGTCTTCGATGACCGATGACATCGTGCGCTTTGTCTTCTTTCTGATCTTATCAATGGAATCCCGGACTTCTTTGCTGGTACGGAAGCATATGGTAACGTCCTTTCGCATTGATCCTCCATCGTTTCATAATATGTGTTTATATTGAAAAGCGAACCGTTTACTGTTGGCAATAATGTTATACAAATAAAAACAAATGTCAAGATATTTTTAATAATTTTTGTATTTGTTTTACAAATAATATATAAATGATATTGAGGTGGGAATGATTTTGCGAGGCTGTCAAATTTGATGTGCTTTTTTGGTGCTAATCTTCTTATATCAAGGCTTTTAAAACTTCTTTTTCTTTTAAACCGGGGAGGAGGCCTTTTAAAGTAGCTTCAAGAACAACTGTTCCGTTCTGATTACGGTAAACAGCTTCTCCTTTAGCCTTTCCTTTTTCGTTGATCTCGGTTATTTTGAATATGCAGGTTATGGTATCTTCGAAATATACAGGCTTCTTGAAGCGGAAATCCATGCCTGAAGCAAGCCATCCGATTTGCCCCCCGATTTCCGTTATCATGCTTGCAACAAGCAGGCCGTGGCAGATAAGCCCGTTTAATTTTTTTACTTCTATAAACTGCCTGTCATAATGTACAGGATTGTAATCTTTTGTAATATTTCCAAAAGATTCGGTCTCTTTTTTCGTGAATTTGCGCACGACTGCAAATGTATCGCCTGCTTTTAATCCATCGACTGTTTTTCGCCTTATTTCAGACATTTTGATTCCGTAAGTGAATAGTGAAAAGTGAATAGTGAATGGACTCGTAAAAAAAACAATTTTTCACACGAAGGTATAAAGGCACAAAGAAATGCGTATTGAAAACATTCAGGTTTTTCTTTGTGTTCTCCGTGATCTTTGTGTGAGAACGACTTGTTACGAAGGTCTCAAGTTTTGATTTTTCTGTTTTCCCATACACCGGGTATAACCGTATTGCAAAAATTGCATTTGTTTCCGGAAAGATTATATGCAGGCATCAGATAACCCTTTCTTTCTATGAGTAATTTTTTGCAGTTATGGCAGTATGTGTTCATTCCCTCATGGTTCGGAACATTGCCTACATAAGCGTATCGGATTCCCTCCTTTATTGCCAGACTCCGGAAATTTTCGAGGGTTGAAACTGGAGTGGGAGGGAGCCTGTCTAATTTATATTGTGGGAAAAAACGGAGGAAATGAAGAGGATGATCCGGCCCGAGATTTGCAAGAATCCATCCGCACATACGCTTAACCATTTCAGGATCATCAACATAACCCGGTACAACCAGATTAGTCATCTCAAAATGGACGCCCTTATCATTCAACATCTTGAAAGTATTCAAAACAGGTTCGAGCCTGCCGCCGTTCAGCTTTCTGTAAATACTATCGCTGAAGGCTTTTAAATTAACATTTGCGCCATCCATGTACCTGCAAAGTTCTATCAGGGGTTCTTTGTTGATGTAACCATTTGATATCCAGAGATTGGAAAGTCCTTTTTCTTTTGCAAGACGTGCAATATCGATCATATATTCGAAATAAGAAATTGGCTCCGAATATGTGCATGAAATTGATTCTGAACCGCTTTTCAATGCAGCTTTAATGACATCTTCCGGGAAAAGTTCGCTCTGGCGGATTTCTCCCGGTTTTGCCTGGGAAATTTCCCAGTTCTGACAATTCAGGCAACGGAAATTACACCCTGCTGCTGCAAGTGAGAAGGATTTCGTCTGAGGTTTAAAATGGAAGAGCGGTTTTTTTTCTATGGGGTCAACATTTATGCTGCAAGGATTACCGTAAGAAATACTATATAATATCCCGTTATAATTAATTTTAGAACGGCACACACTCCGGTCTCCGGGAGATAATACACATCTGTGGGGACATATTCCACAAACCACCTTCCTGTCACTTAATTTGGTATAAAGAAATCCTTCATGAGACCATTTCCATGGCTTATCAGGTGCATCTCCCTTGAATATCTTTCCCCGGATATCACCTGCGTTATCATCTGAGCCGGGAATGTCGCCCTTCTTACCATCAGACGACCCAAATGCCCGGGATGAAGCCGGTGTCGAAAGAATTAATGCCGTGCAGTAAAGAAATTGTCTTCTGTTTATTATTTTCATGACTTTGTTGCCATTATAACCAAGCTGATGATTTTTAATCCTATCAAGCCGGCTGCGGCCCAGATAATGCCAAAATAAGGAATAACCGCAACACTGATAAGAAGCGTTCCGGCAGCGGCTCCGATCAGGTCGGCTGAAAACAATTTTGTTACGGCCGGATTACTGTCTCCTATCAGTTTAAGAGCTGTAGGGAACTGATAACCGCATGTCATTGATACTATAAAACCATATAAAAGAAAAGCGGACAGGGGAATTTCATAATCCGCCTGTTTGAAAGCCATAATCAAAATACCTGTCAATAAAATAAGAATGGCGTCGGTTATTACAAGCGATGTTTTTTTATTGCTTCCGTATCTGCTTCCTATCCATGCCCCGGGCAGAAGCCCGGCAAGAAAAATTGTAATTATAAGTCCTATTTTCAGATAAATGTATCCGTAGAATATCTGAAAAGCGAATATTATCAGAATCTCTGTTCCCATTGCCATGCAACCGGTTGAAAAAAGAACAAATTCTTCTTTTGTTATGCGGACAAGATAAATGAGGCTTAATGCAGTCAGGATTATGATAAAGAGAAAGGGAGAGGTTGAAAATTTTGCAAACCACTGCATAAACATTATGCGCATAAGCTGCGGATATATATCTGTATTTATCGGTGCAAATTTGTCTATGAGCTCTTTTAGCTGATTGATCCTGTCATCGGTCAGATTCCCGTAATAATAACTGCTTACATAGCTTGTGGAAATACCTTTGCGGTTAAGGGAGTCAGGAATATCTGTTTTTAAAGAAGATTGGGATGCTAAAAAATAAATATTTTGTCCCGGAAGCAAGAGTACGTTCTTAAAGTGTCGTGAGAGGGTGTTATAGACAGAAGAAATTTTCTGCCGTTGGGGTTCTGCTAGGTAATTATCATATCCTTCCATTGAAAAGCTCAAAATTCCGGCGGGAGATAAATGTTTCTTTACAATTGCATAAAAACTATCGGTATAAAGCCTGTTAATCTGATATGTTTCAGGTTCAGGCAGATTCAATATGATTGCATCGTAGATTTTATCTGAATTTGCAAGGTAGGCCCGCCCATCCTGGTTAATCACATTAAGTCCACGTATCTTTTTAATAAGTCCGAAGCGGAACAGGACATCAGACAGGTCAGGATCCAGCTCAACGTAATCTATTGATTCCGGATGATATTTCTCAAGCTCTTCCATAATGTTGCCTTCAGAGGATATAACCAGTATGTGCCTGGGATCAGAAAGCTGCGAGAGGGGGTAGTGAATAGTCTCTTCTGCAATGGAAGTATTCTGATTGCTGAAAATGGGGATGCCATCTCCAATTAAAGTGTACTGTTCCCTGTCCTGATGAATCTCGATTCGTCCATACTTTGATTCATTATAGTAAGCAAGCCTGCCTTCAGGGGGAGAAAGGGTTTTTTCTTCAAAAACAATACCAAGGACAAGAACTGCCATTATCAGGGCTGTACACAGGATTGAAAACGCTCGTCTGATACCTGAATATTTAAACAGATAATATGTTGCAGCAAGAAGAAGAAGGTTTGAAATCAACAATGATTTAAGCGGGGAGAAAAAATATACCAGGAAAAAAGAGAAAAGGGCACCTCCTGCTATGTCTCCCAGGTTATCTGTCATGTATATATTTGAGCCGGGATAGTTCGGGCTTGAGGTTCTGAGAACAAAAAGGCTGTATGGCAGTACAAATCCTATAAGGAGAGCATATGGAGTTGTAGTTAAGAAAATAAAGGCGAAAGTTTGATAGAATCCGACCGAGCTCCCATGAATGAATAAAACATCCCGGAGTTCTCTTATCAGGATAATCTGAAAAGTGGGCAACCCTGCGATTATCAAAGAAAGCCAGGCGAGCATGTTGGAGGTGGGAGCAATTATTTTGCTGAATAATTGTGATAAATAAGTTCCTATACCGCCCTGAATGAGCCATGAAAATAATATTAGGGCAATTACGAATTCATTGCCCTGAAATTGCGCCAGAAATTCACGGATGGTCAATAACTGTGTTACAACAGAGGAGATTCCTGTTGCAACAACAACCAGTAATATCGGACTGCTACTTTGCCTCTTCAAAATATTGAACATTGTATGTCAGGACTTCCAGCTTAGATTTTTTCCATGAGTCGGAGGAAAGGCCGGCCTTTGCGCAAAGATGTGAAAGAAATTCTTCGGGACTGGACAGCTGTTCCCAGACCTGAGGCAGAAATGTTGCGCTTGCACGTCCCTTCCGTATGATAACCCCGTCAACATTAGGCCTGAGTTTGTTAATAAGGTCGCTGCTGTCAATGTATTCAAGTGGTTTAGGCTCGCTTAATATGCTTATTTCAATTTCAACCTTGTCAAATTCCTTTGCGGTGAGTGGTGAAAAGCGGTAGTCGTTGAATGCGGCATTTATGGCGTTTCGTCTTACTCCTTCCGTTATAGGCTCTGAAGCATCGAGGTTTCCTATGCAACCGCGGAGCTGATCATGAATTTTAAGAGTTACAAATGTGCCGCTGCGCCTCTGGAATCTTTTATCTTCAAGCAATGATGAAGGAAGCGCTTCAATGTCAGGTCCGGGTTTTATTCCGAGTTCATCCGAAATGGTTTTTCTGGCCAGTTTAATAAGTGCCTCTCCCTGTTTTGGGGTAAGCTTGTTTGATACAGTTTGATTTTCCATAGAAGAGTCTCCATAAAAGGCGACTGCTGTATATCCCACGACCCTTGATCGTTCCCCGGCCGTATCGCCGCTGTTTGAATAATGGATAAGAACCGGCTTCCAGTTGTATTTACCGGCCAGACTCATAACGATCAGAATGGGCATTTTACCGCAAGCGCTGTTTTCACGCTTTGACAGTTTTTCCTTTTCAAGATTCAATATAGCATTTATAGTTTCTCTATCCTTTTTGACGGCTTCATCATATGACAGATAATGAGAAAGATCGGAACTTGCAACAAGAAGGGTGTTCTCATCAATTAACGGCTCTATAGCATTTGCGAACTTGCTGTAATCTCCTGAACCAATTATAATTGGTATTACTTCAAATTTCTTAAGGTAGGTTTGCATGAAAGGAAGAACGACTTCAAGCGAATGCTCGTTACTATCCGAAGCCGGGATGGAACGAAACAGATCGGGCTGAAGGCGCAGTTTGGCGGCATCTTTGTGTATTTTAACCTTGCCGATGGGTGTTTGATAGGAGTCGGCATCTGTCAATGCGCAGTTTGAAAACCCAATCCTGTGATCGGGTCCCATAAGAATTACTTTTGAAAACTGGTTTTCAGAAAGAACCAAAGAAGCATGTGAAGCGGTATAACCGGAATAAACATAGCCGGCGTGGGGAAGGATAAGAGCTTTTAATGATTTGTTTGCCGGAATCCTGATGCTGGTCCGTTTTGCCTTTGCCGTCAGTTCGCCTATTTCATTATTGAGCTCCGGTTTGCCTGCAGGATAAAATGAGCCGGCATATACAGGTTTTCTTATGTTTTCTGCATTTATAGAATCAACCCGTATAAAAAATACGAGAAAGCAGACTGCAAAACATAAGATATAAGCTTTTATTCTCTGCTTCATTACCTGCCCCCGCATTATCAAAATAGCGACCAAGACCGGTTAAGAATACAATGGTGCAAAAAGAGTGTCAAACAAAATGTAATTATATGATGTTATTATAATTATGGATTGTTAAACGATTTCAAACAATTCTTGACACATTGGGGCGCATTTTCTATATATCCATACAATTTGAAAGCCATCCATTATCTTTTAAGTTACCTGTCATTTTGGCGGCTCAATGGCGGGTATTCAGAAAACCCGGATGTTCTTCGAAGATCTTATTTATAATAAACCTTAATATCAGGGGTGCTTATGACCGGAGGCTATACAGGCAAGTATTGTATCGTGAATCTTGAAAACCGGACAACCGAAGTAATTGAACCAGGTGATGAGTTTTACAGGAAATATCTTGGAGGATACGGGCTTGGTGCTGCTGTTATTATGGAGCGTCAGAAACCGGGTACTTTGCCTCTGTCTCCTGAAAGTCATCTGGGATTCTGTTCGGGGCTTCTCACAGGTTCAGGCGCATTTTTTTCAGGGAGATTCATGGTTGTCGGAAAATCTCCGCTGACCGGAGGCTGGGGGGATGCGAATGCAGGCGGGTTTTTTTCGCAAGAGCTGAAAAAAACCGGATACGATGCTATATTTTTCACTGGAAGATCGGAAAGGCCGGTCTGGATATTTATCGACGATGGGAATATCGAAATAAAGGATGCCTCTTCGCTTTGGGGAAAAGACATTATAGAAACGGAAGATCTTATAAAAAATGAACTGAATGATAATAAAGTTCAGATAGCCTCGATTGGAGAGAGCGGTGAGAAAATATCGCTTATTTCTGGGATTGCAACAGACAGCGGGCGTATTGCAGCCAGGTCAGGCCTTGGCGCAGTTATGGGGAGTAAAAATCTGAAGGCGGTTGCAGTAAGAGGAAAGAAAAAAGTTCAGGTAGCCGATCCGGAAGCTGTAAAGGAAATAAATAAAAAATTTATTAAAGACTATAAGAAATCAAACATAGCTGACAGATTGACGTTGCGGTTTATGAATTTTTTAAGCCAGATCATTGCCAGAACGGGCATATCTGTTCCTGCCACGCCCTCACTTGTAAGGGAGATTTATAAAAAATATGGAACTTCGGGTCTAACGGTCTATTCGGCTATGACTGGGGATATGCCAATAAAAAACTGGGGCGGTGTGGGCTATACGGATTATACTATTGAAAAAGCTGAGAAAAATTCAGACAAAAACGTGGTAAAATACCAAAAAAGAAAATATGCCTGTCAGGCCTGTCCGCTTGGATGCGGCGGCATAATAAATATAGAAAAAGGGCGTTATAAGGGTCAAACCAGCCATAAACCTGAATACGAAACCCTGGGTGCGTTTGGCGGCCTTCTGTTAAACGAAGATCTTGATTCAATTATTGAGCTGAACGAAATGTGCAACCGGGCCGGGATTGACACAATTTCAACAGGCGGAACTGTTGCTTTTGCAATTGAATGTTTTGAAAACGGGATAATAGATGAAAATACAACTGGCGGGCTGAAACTGGGCTGGGGAAAGACCGGAGAAATAATAAGGCTTACCAAAATGATTATCAGGCGGGAGGGATTTGGCGATATCCTTGCCGATGGAGTGAAAAAAGCAGCCGAACGAATAGGAAAAGGATCGGAACGATTTGCAATGCACGCGGGTGGACAGGAGCTTCCTATGCACGATTCGAGACTCGATCCAGGGTATGCAATTGCATATGAATGCGAGCCGACACCGGGACGCCATACAATCTCGTGTTATCTTTATGCAGGCCTTTTTGGAGTAAAGAAGAAGTTTCCCGAAGCGCGCCGTATGATAAAGGGCGCAGAAGGAAGAAGTTTAAAAAAGGTTAAGGCGTATGCAGCAGGAAGTTTTTATATGCAGCTTGTAAACTGCACCGGCATGTGCATGTTTGGAGCTATGACCAGTTCTCTTCCTCTAGTTGAATATCTGAATGCTATTACAGGCTGGAATCTTTCTGCCGATGAATATTTGAAGACCGGGGAACGCATATTAAATCTCAGAAAGGCCTTTAACGTTAGAGAAGGCATAAGACCTGCCGATCACAAGCTCACTGGGAGGGCTCTTGGCGCTATACCTCTTTCCGGAGGACCGCTTAAGGGTGTTACTGTGGATATGGAAACCATACGCAGGGAATTTTTCAAAACTGCAGGCTGGGATATTGCTACCGGCGGCCCTACAAAAGAAAAAATGAAGGAACTCGAGATAGATACCCTCTGTTAGCACGGTAATTTGGTTCCGGGTATCCTGTTTTGGTGTTCGATCAACGGTTCACTATCCGCAAGCTATGCCTTTATGACTTCTGAAATATGGACGAGGGATAGACTGGAATCAAAAAATTTATTGTAAAAGGTTTTTATTGCCGATGCAGTTTCGGGAAAGGGATGCCCGATTCCGACCGCTGTTCCATGGTTTATTGCGTGCCTTTTGAGCTTTAAAAGCTGATACAGAATTGCCGATTCTTCCACTCTGTTATCTATGAATATATTCCTGTGCGCTGCGGCCATTTTAAGCGACCTGGCTGTCATATAACCTTTTGAATTGCTTGAAGTGAGGCTGTCAACAAAAAACAGCTTGCTGTCTTTCGCGAATCTTAATGCCTGAAAAATTTTATTTCGGCAGGCAGTAAATTTTGATCCCATGTGATTATTTATGCCTTTTGCGTAAGGGATTTCAGAGATATTTTCTTCCATAACCCTGATAATACAATCTTCTTCATCTCCTATGTAAAGGGCTCCAGGTCCCGGGTCGAGATCAGGATTGTATGGCTCCATAGGCTGATGAAGCATAATTTCATGCCCGTTTCTGTTGATTTCACAAGAGAGATAATAGGAATTTGGAAGTTTAGGCAGTACTGAATACGTTAATGGAATTTCGAGCTCCAGAAATTGCCTGGCACGGGAAAGACTATATCCTATGTCATCTATTATCAAGGCAATGGATGGGCGGATTTGATCGTTATCTTTTTTTTCAAGGGCAGAGGCTTTTGAAAAAAGATCCAAACCAGCCAGGCTCCCAGCCATAATAAGAGTGCTCTTTAGCAGGAAACTTCTTCTGCTTAATTGTTGTTCTATCAAAGACATGCAAAAAAATACAATATATTGCGGTTAGTGTCAATCAAAAATACCATATATTGTAAAAACAGAGAGGCCTTGATTGGCTGAAACGGATAATTATTCGGATTATTGAGATTTATTACTTGAAAAGGCAGATGAATTTTTGAACCGGAGCAGCGGGCGGATTTATTACAAAATAGTGCGCTGAGCTTAAATAAAAAGGCCCACCGGAATGAGAATTTCCGGCAGGCCTTATATTTTGTTCATTTTCAAGACTTGTTTATGCGGGTTGAACCGAAACAGCGAGCGCATTCCTCGCTGCTTGCTGCGGGGTTAGTGAGCGAATCTGAAATCGATTAAAATTCTTTACGGTCGAAGATTCTCCGCTGCTTGCGGCGGGGAATCTTTAATCCAGTCACTCTGATTTATCAGCATTGTTGTAGGATCGAGTGAGAGCCTAGTCATGCCGGAATCAGCTTTCCCGCCTTTTAACACTTTGAGGAAAATTTCTTTTTCATCGGGCTGAATCAATATAGCTGTTTCAAAAAGATCTTCAACATCATTAAACAGGGCTGGTATTACGTCAGTAACCGGTATTTCATCTCTGTGGATACGGATAGTAAACCAGATTTTTAATGAATGCTTTTTTGCAAAGGATTTCAGGTCAGAAAGAGAGGCCTTTTGTGACTCGTCGAAAGGAAGCCCGTCAATGAGAATTAAATGGGGGCGAAAAATGTTCTGTTCCATCAGGTCTGTCAATCGCTCTTCAAGTTTGGGGACGCTGAATCCTTCGACTTCAAATGTCATAATAAATCTGTGTGGAAGCATTGAATCAAAAACCTGTTCCTGTTCCGTTATATTGTGCAGTGAAGCAATGTTCCGGTAAACTTCTTTGTACCATAAACCGACTTTTTTAACCGGATCATTCAAGCTTATATGAAGAACGTTTTTACCGGAAAGCAGGCCATGAATGGCTATTTGTATTAAGATTGCCGTTTTCCCTACACCCGCACGTGCGAGTATGGCACCAAAGCCTCCCTGCGGCATAATTTCTTCTCCGGATTCGTGCCCTGTCAACCGTCCTAAAGGATGGCTGAGAATAAGACCCTTTTCAAGCATATTAGATACTCCTCTCAATGGAATATGTGGTTTTTATTTTTTTTGTAAATTCTTTTTTTCTTCCGCAGCTTTTTTTTCCAGTTCTTCGGCAACCGACTGGGGGATCTGCTTATAAGATGCAAACTCCATTGTGAACTGTGCCTTACCCTGGGTCAGTGACCTCAATACGGTTGAATATCCAAACATTTCTGCAAGGGGAACCTGGGCTTCTATAACGCACATTGGTCCTTCATCCTGTGTTCCGAAAATAATTCCCCGACGCTGGTTTATAGATCCCATTACACTTCCCTGAAACTCGGTTGGCGTTTCAACAACAACCTTCATGATCGGTTCATGAATAGTCGGTTTTGCTTTTGCATATCCTTCAAGGAAAGCTCCGCGTGCCGCGGCCTGAAAAGCCATTTCTGATGAATCTACAGCATGTGAGGCGCCGTCATTGATAACAATTTTTATTCCTGTTACCGGAAATTCCATCTTGGGACCTTTTGCCAGGCAATTTCTGAAACCTTTTTCACATGCAGGAATATACTGGGTCGGGATAGATCCGCCTCTTACCTGATTATCAAATATGAAATCATCTTCAGCAGGTTCCAGATAGCCTGCAACACGACCATACTGTCCTGCCCCGCCAGTCTGCTTTTTATGAGTATAGTTAAACTCAGCCTTTCTGGTAATTGTTTCCCTGTAGGCTACCTTGGGCTTTCCTGCTGATACTTCCGCATTATATTCGCGGCGCATCCTTTCAATATAAACCTCAAGATGGAGTTCTCCCATGCCGGAAATTATGGTGTCTCCGGTCTCTTCGCTTACATACGTTTTAAAAGTCGGATCTTCCTTGGTAAACCTGTTAAGCGCTTTTGATATATTGATCTCAGACTTGTTGTCTTTAGGCGCAATTGCAAGAGAGATAACCGGTTTGGGCACATACATTGATGTCATTGTGTAGCTGATACCCTGTGAGACGAATGTGTCGCCAGATGCACAGTCAATACCGAACAATGCACCTATATATCCCCCGGGAATTGACTCGATCTCTTCCATCTGATTGGCATGCATGCGCACGACACGGCCAACTTTAACTTTCCGGCCTGTGCGCACATTTATTATGGTGTCCCCTTTTGCCAAAGTTCCCTGATAGACGCGGACGTAAGTTAACTGGCCATATTGTCCTTCTTCAAGTTTAAAGGCAAGTGCCACCAGGGGCTGTTTTGGGTCAGCCGTTAAAATAACAGTCGCTTCTTCGTTATCCATATCGAGGGCTTCGTTTTCAATATCTGCCGGGCAGGGGAGCAATTTGGTTACTGCGTCAAGAAGCAGCTGGACGCCTTTATTCTTATAGGCAGAACCTAACAAGACAGGGGTTATTTTTCGGGACAAGGTTCCGTTGCGCAGAGCGGAAATGATCAAAGATTCGCTTATTTTCTTTTCTTCAAGGATTGCCTCGGTCAGTTCATCCGAAAACATTGAGGCTGTGTCTATGAGTTCTTCCCTTTTTTGGGCGGCTTCATCCTTAAGGCTGTCCGGAACATCCTCAGAGCGAATTATTTCCCCGTTTTTACCGTCGAAATATACTGCTTTCATGGATAATAGATCAATAACCCCGTTGAAATCGGTTTCAAGACCTATGGGGATTTGCAAAGAAACGGCATTGTGCCCGAGTTTTTCTTTTAATTGCTTGATTACTCTATCCGGATTTGCGCCGCTTCTGTCGCATTTATTGATGAAGGCGAGACAGGGTACCTTGTATCTTTTCATCTGCTGATCGACTGTTATCGATTGCGATTGAACGCCTCCGACCGAACAAAGGACCAGTATCGCTCCGTCAAGAACCCTCAGAGACCGTTCAACTTCAATCGTAAAATCGACATGCCCCGGAGTATCGATAATATTAATTTCATGGTCAAGCCATTCACAAAATGTGGCTGCAGAAGCTATAGTTATGCCTCTTTCCTTTTCCAGCTCCATGGAATCCATGGTTGCGCCAACATCGTCTTTTCCTTTTACATCGTGGATAGCATGTATCCGCTTGGTATAAAAAAGAATTCTTTCGGTTAGTGTTGTCTTGCCGGAATCTATGTGAGCACTGATACCGATATTCCGGACATTTGATGTGTCGTGTTTCATTATAAAATCCTTTTTAACTTAACCCTCTGATACAGGATACTCCAATATCGAACATTTTAAAACAATATTCTAATATTGTGACTGATTACGGCCTTGTATAAATTCAAAACCGCAAATTGTTACGGACTCGGAAAAATTCAAAATCAAGG
>JAHJJB010000259.1 GCA_018823005.1 Pseudomonadota bacterium
ATCAGGGGGAATGGACGAAAAAGGCGATATTGAACGTGGCCAGGATGGGCAAGTTTTCATCCGACCGGACTATTATGGAATATAACCGCGATATATGGCATGCAGATCCGTGGCCCGTTCTTAAGGAATAAAAGAGGGATAAATGAAAATAAGTAAGATCATGGACGGGCTTCAGGGGAGAGAAGCCCGGTGTCTTGCATGTTTTACAAGGTTTTGGCCCAAGCAGGGATCGGAAAAAACAAAATGTCCGGGATGCGGGGTTGAGTGGAAAATATCATGGACTTATCCCAGGACTGCAAAGATCAGAGGCCCCGGCTGGGAAACCTATCCGACCGGAGACAAGATCTGATCAGGATAATGTGAAGCCCCGCTCTTCAGAGCTTGGCTTCACATCTAAAATAGTTCCGGCCCGGAGTTCATCCTACTTTTATAACAAGGCCTGCTCCTGTATCGCCTGCTGCACATCCTCCCCATAGAAGATACCCCCCTCCCAGCATAGCTACTTCTTCTATTCCTTCAATGATGCATCGTCCTGCCGTTGGAGCCTGGGGATGCCCGTAAATCAGGGAACTTCCGTAGTTGTTGAAGCTGTTGACATCTATGTTCATCTGCTGTGCAAGGTAAATGTCATTTGCTGCAAAAGGATTGTGGGTCTTTATGGCTTTGACATCTTTAACAGTAATACCGGCCTTATCAAGGGCCATTTTTACAGCCGGAACGACGGCCATGGCCATAAAACCCTTTTTTGCCCGTGCATACCCGTAGGATACTATCCTGATTTCCATTTTCGGATCGCTGCTGAGCTCTTTTGCCTTTTCTTTTGTTGTTACAACAATCGCGCAGTTTCCGTCTGCCGGATGGGTCTGCGCTCCAAAAGTATGTGTTCCGTCAGGAAGAACCGTTCTTAATGCCACAAGGCCATCTTTTGTGCAGGGAGTAATTCCTTCATCGTCTTCGACCATGATGCTCTTCTTCTTAGAAACATTTACTTCGACAGGAAACATATATCGTTTTTTGAAAGCCTTGTCATCTGCAAGTGAGTCCATATACTGTTCGTAGCGTCTCAGGGCAACGGCATCACATTCTTCCCTTGTTATGCCTGCTTCCTTCGCAACATTTTCAGCTGTCTGGATCATGGCTCCTTTTGCCCATGGATCCCTGTTGAAATTGTCCATCATCCAGTTTTCAGAAAGCACTTCTCCGCCCGGGCCTTTCGGGTTAGCCCAGACCGTGTGGGGGCCGTTGGAACATCTGTCCGTCATCAGACAATAGGCGTTGTTGTAGAAACCTGTTTCGACTCCTACTGCCGCCTGAAATATACATGTAGTGGAGGTTGTGCAGGCCTGGCTTATCAATGCTCCGGGAATTCCTGTTGCGCCTATAAGTGCTGCCGCCCACGGGCTTCCGTAAAACCACTGTGGCTGCCCTATCGTCATTCCTAGAAAAAGATAATCAAACATTGCCGGATCCCAGTTTTTCTGGGCAAGCCATCTTTTGGATGTGTTTGCGGCAAGAATTATTGAATGTTCATTTGCGAAACTTCCCTGCCATCTGGAAAAGGGAGTGCTGTAGTAGCCTTGGTAAGGGATATAAGCTTTGGTCAACATTTATCAAACCTCCATTGCATGAATATAATTGTAATTGGTTAGGACAGCTTAAGGCCGCCTCCCACTTCTACTGAGTATATCTTTCTCTGAGTATCCGGTGCAGGATTTTACCTGTCGGGGTTCTCGGCATTTCTTCAGCATTTATAAATATGATCTGTTTCGGGCGTTTAAAACTTGCAAGTTTATTCCTGCAGCAGTCCATCACCGTTTTTTCGTCAATATCTGCTTTGGGAATGACGACAGCAACAACCATTTCGCCCCATTTTTCATCCGGCAGGCTTACCACGGCAACGTCAAAAACTGAAGGATGACTGCCTATGACCTCTTCGACTTCGCTGGGATACACATGCTCTCCGCCGGTTATTATCATGTTATCCTTGCGATCGACTATCTGGTAAAACCCTTCCTCGTCCTTTTTAGCCATATCACCTGCCGAGAACCATTCACCCCTGAAAGAGCTGGCTGTTTTTTCAGGCAGTTTGTAATACCCGTCAAAAAGCATCGGGCCTCTCGAATAGAGCTCGCCGATTTTTCCTGTGCCAACTTCCCTGCCGTTATTATCTATGATTTTAATTAAATCAGTTCCGAGGGATTCGTAACCTATAGAGCCGAGTTTTCTGAGCTGGTCTTCCGGTTTAAGCACAGTTACTATGCCGGCCTCCGTGGATCCATACCCTTCATAAAGCTCGACTCCGGGGAAGAAGTCCATTATGGCAAGTTTCATGCTTTTTCTGACCGGAGCAGAAGAGCAAAGCAATTTTTTTATTGAGCTGACATTGTACTTTCTCTCTTCACAGGGCACGTTCAATATTAAGTTATAATGTGTCGGAATAAGAGAGATGAAGGTGATCATTTCTCTCTCTATTATTTCCATTATCTCTTCGGCCCTGAAAGAGCGGGCCGGGTGAATATAGACGGTGGCACCTACATACAGGAAAGTAAAGGTGAAGAAGGTAGAATTTATATGGCACAGCGGCATTACATTAAGGCATATGTCCTTGTGGGTGAACCCGAAATCAGCTGCATTTATGAGATAAAAAGAGATATGTGATTCATGGGAGCGGATTACCCCTTTCGGTTTTCCGGTAGTTCCCGAAGTATAAATAAGAATCCAAGTGTCTTTAGGGAGAACCTGGATATCCGGTTCATTTTCAGGTGAATCCTTAATAAAACTTTCGTATTCCTTATAGCCGTCTATTTTCGGTCCGACAACTATATACCTGTCTTTTGCAATGTTTGTGAGATTCGGTTTTATTTCATTGATAACCGGAGCGAATTCATTATCAACGATAAGGGCTTTTGCATCGGAATTGTTGACTATGTAATCTATGTCCCTGCCAACAAGTCGGAAGTTTATGGGGACGATAATAATACCTGTTTTTCCGGTGGCGAGGTAGATCTCAATAATCTCTATGCTGTTCTCCAGAAGCACCGCAACTTTGTCCCCTTTTTTCAACCCCATGGAAAGAAGGCTATGGGAAAGGCGGTTAACCCTCTTGTTTGTTTCTACATATGTATAGCTTCTTGTTCTGTCCTTCAGGGCGATTGTTGAAGGAAAATGTCTCGCGTTTATTTTCAGCATCTGGCCAAGATTCATCCAGTGGGCCATGTTATTACACCTCCGTTTAAATGCTTATGCGTGCATCAACCGCAATAATCCGGTCCGAAAAGGCCATTACCGGGTTCAGGTCCATTTCCTGAATCAGGGGAAAATCGGTTACCAGTTGGGACAGGCGCAGGATCACATCTATCACACCTGGCTGATCGATACCAGCTTCGCCCCTGACACCCTGCAGCAGCGCGGCTGTTTTAAGCGATGCGATCATCTCGCCTGCTTCGACCTCTGTAACAGGCGTAATTTTAAATGAGACATCTTTCAGGATTTCAACATAGATCCCTCCCAGCCCGAACATGATCAGGTGCCCAAGTCCTTTTTCAGCCTTGGCCCCGATAATCACTTCCCTGCCGCCCGGCTGATATTTCTGAACCAAAAACTTCAGATCGGATGCGCCGATTTTGGCCGACATGTTCGAAGCCGCTTCCCGTAACGCTTCCCGGGTCTGCAGATTGACGGCAACGCCACCGACATCGCTTTTGTGAATGACCGATGGGGCATCGGCCTTGATGACGACCGGATAACCGATGGCATCTGCCGCTGCTTCGGCTTCAGCGACTGTATCGGCCATTTTCCAAGCCGCGCAGGGGATCCGGTAGGCATCCAGTATCGGATAAACTTCACCGGCTGACAACATATTGCGACCCGCAGCGGCAGCATTTTTCAGAATCCCCTCAACGCAGGAGGAATCCACATCAGAGAACCGTTTTACTGCGCCGATGTTTCTCGATCTCAGTGCGCCATACCGGCTTAAAGCCGCCAGCGCCCGCGCTGCCGTACTGGGAAAGCTGTAGCAGGGAACGCCGCCGGATTTCAGGATATCCACAGTCCCCATCCACTGCCGGGGATCTGTCATGAGATTG
>JAHJJB010000260.1 GCA_018823005.1 Pseudomonadota bacterium
AAACAGCGCCCGTCTTAAGAGACTTCACCCAAAGGTCAAGATAAATAAAACCCTTACCGAACCAGAATATCAGCAGAATGATCATATCAAATGAGGAAGACATCCATCCGAAACGAGTGTTTGTTTTGAGGTATTCCTGTGTTTTGATGTATTTTTCGGCATCATATATATTTCTGAATTCATTAGGAAGTTCGGTAGTCAGGTTTTTCAGATTCAAATAATCCGCAAAAGTATGAAGAATAAAATCAGCGAGAACGGTAATAAGTATTATCACGGCTATATAATTCAATCTGAATCTCCGGGTTTGAATCTGTTATGTTGCAGGTCTTCAACAAAATCACCAACGGCTTTGTGCACCATGTTTGATCCTTCACCCAGGACAATTACATGGCGGTCAATATTAAAAACCAAATAGGATTTGTTTTTTGAGCCAAGCAGTTCATATACCTTTCTTGAACCCTTAGGATTTACAACAGGATCATCGTGTGCCTGTATTACAAGTGCAGGAACTTTGATGGAAGGAATCCTGGGTTCAATTGATTCCATGAACCGCTCAAGTTCTCTTATACCTGAAATAGGGTTTCTTGAATAATTTATGTGGGGATTTTCAGGATTATTTTCAACAAACTCTTTTTTTGGCCCTTCGCGGCGGAACCTTACCATCAAACGGTTCCACACATCAATTGCAGGCACAAACCTTGAAGAAAAATCCCTTAGTTTCAAAGGAGGACATATGGCAAAAATTCCGCTCAAACCGGATATTCTTGCTGCAAGTTCAAGTGCAAGACCAGCCCCGTTAGAAAAACCACCAACTACGACTCTATCACATATAGTTGTCAATATAGCATATCCATCTTCAACCGATTTTATCCATTCCTGATATTTTCTTCCGGCAAGATCTTCGGGAGAAGTTCCGTGCCCCCTGACACGGGGGGCATAAACCCATATGCCCTTTTTTCCCAGATATTCCGCAAGTTCCCTGACTTCATGAGGAGCAGCCATGTAACCGTGAATGAGCAGTACGCCAAGATCCCTTTTCTTTCCTTTGATCAGAAGAGGACTTCCGATCTCTTTTTTTTTGGATTCCCCTTCAATATAAAATGTATTATAATCCTGAATGAATTCCTTTTCGACTTTTTCTAAAAGGAATTTTTTAACCCTTTGCTTAATCCAGAATCCGGATTGCAAAGAAATGAGGCGGATACGCCGCTGCAGGCTTGTTAAAGGTTCCACTTCGTTAGCCATAACTGCAATAGGGTTTTCTATACGAACCCGGTGAAAATCAAAGGGAAGAGCCAGTTTATGTTTGTTTTTCGTAATTGTCTTACCCTTCCGGGTAACAATCCCCTTTTTTTCGGCAATTGATATGAAGTCTTTATACTTGCCGTAACGGTCATCCGTAAGAAGGTGCACCTGGTCACCCATCATGCTCCTGTGGAAAAAACAGCCCGCATCCTTTAAGTCAAAGGTTGAAATTAGAAAAACTCTTCTGATTAAATCATCTTCATTTATTTTTTTAAAAGGCATCATCATAAGAAGTGAAGCAAAAAGATGATCGTGATTAACTGTAGTCATGCTGTAAATAGATGACATGTATCTTTGCATTATGTTCAGAGCAGCATTTTTCATCAGGCGCTTTGAAGGTATCGGATCATCAAAATTTATCGGTTTATTACTTGAAATATCTTTATATATTAAATTATTATCAGTATATTCTCTTATATCAATCGGCTCTCCAAACCTGATGTCGATATCGACCCCTGATAAAAGCATGGTTCCTTCGGTCATTATCTCTTCCATAACCCGTTCAGGTATATCACTAACAAGATTTTCTGCCAGCCTGCTCAGGCTGTTTTCATAAGCTCTGACGGGATAATAAGTTATGTTTACCGGGACAATAAATGTGCTTTTAGAAAGGACAGGTTCTATTGATTCTATCCTAAACAAACCTGCAATACGCCTGGCTTCTTCCGGCATGATCTCGATCATTTTTCTTAAGCGTTGCCTGTAAAATTCGGTTCTTAATGCAAGAGTGGCTGCCCCTGTGTGTGGCGGGTGTTTTCCTCCCGCGTATGAAATCATGAATCTGCCTTTCTCAACAATCTTCTTGTCTTTAACCATTTGGCCTTCAGGATAAATTATCCAGGACGCCTCTCCAGTGAGAAGGCTTTTTACTATAAGGCGGTCACGATGCGGATCTTTTGTTGAAACCGCTCCGACCTTTTCAAGAAAATCGCTAAAAGCGCCCTTGAAAAGAGAAAAATCGGCAAGAGACCATACAGGGACGTTCTTTGTGAGGTTATGAATATGATATGGAAGCAACAGGGTCTCGATCCGGGTGAAGTGATTTATCACAAAGATAATGGAGCCATCGGGTATATTCTCTTTTCCGTGGATAAATACCTTTGCTTTCGATAGATTGGAAAGGGTTTTTATGGCAAACCCAGCCAGTTTATAAGCAAACGGATTCATGATTATCCCTGCCTTAAAGCCCTGCCCTTCAGAGCGTTGAGCTTCACTTTTTTAAAACCATCAGAAAAAACACCATGGACATTCTGGCTCGTGTATTCTCATGCTTCGTTTTACGAGTACGTCATTCTTGACATTTAATATGAATACAGATTAATATTAATCATAAAAAAAATAAAGAATTTTTCTGGAGGGTTAATTGTGTATTCAAAAATACTTGTTCTTCGTTTTCCACAAACCGAAGCCCAAAAACCAATAGTCTGCAATCTAGCCAGGCACTACGATCTGATCTTTAATATATTAAACGCTACCGTTCTGCCCCGTAAAGAAGGGGTTATGGTAATGGAGCTTTCAGGCGCAAGAAAAAATTTCAATGATGGCATACAATATCTAAAAGACCAGGGAGTAGTAGTTCAAAACGCCTCCCAGGAAGTCAAACGGGATCATGACAAATGCACTCATTGCGGCGCCTGTACAGCCGTATGCCCGACAGGTGCACTTTCAATTCAACGACCTGAAATGATAGTTAATTTTGATCAGAGCAGGTGCAGCATCTGTGAATTGTGCGTCCCGGCCTGCCCTCCCCGTGCAATGAAAATACGTCCGATAAACAATTCTTTTTTTGAATGAAGAAAAAAACTGCCATTGCAATAAGCGGCGGAATTGACTCACTTATGTCCGCATACATTTTAAAGGAAAAAGGACATGAGGTATTCGGAATACATTTTATTACCGGATATGAAAGCCTTCCTGACACTTCCTCTGTAAATAGTCCGGACTCTCAAAAAAAAATCTATTTCTGCAATTAGAGAACATGCATTCGGGAAAATATCAAAAATTGCCCGGCAACTTGATATAAATATAGAAGTTTTAGATTGCAGCAAGGAGTTTAAGGAAAAAGTAGTCGATTATTTTTCACAAACCTACTTGGCCGGAAAAACTCCAAATCCTTGCCTTGTGTGCAATCCTTTGATTAAGTTTGGAACAGTTCTTGGCCTTGCACGGAAAATGGGTGCTTCATTGCTTGCAACAGGGCACTATGCCGGTATTAAAATTGATAATACCGGTTTGTATCACCTGATTAAAGGTGTGGATACAGAAAAGGACCAGTCATATTTCCTTGCATTTCTTAGTCAGGAACAACTTTCATGTGCAATGTTTCCCCTTTCTGAATTAACCAAAAAAGAAGTAATGAAACTTGCAGAAGAAAAAGGACTTAATCCACCGGTAAAGAAAGAGAGTCAGGACATATGCTTTGTTACGGACAGGAGCTATGTTGAGTTCCTCAGGCGTGAAACAGGGTTTAAGTCCGGGCCGGGAATTATAGCGAACAAAAAGGGTAAAATACTCGGAAGCCACAATGGAATTCACAATTTTACAATCGGACAACGACGCGGTATCAACTGCCCTGCGTCAGAACCTTATTATATTCTTGGAATAGATGCGGGAAAAAACAGTGTTGTTGCCGGATCAAAAAAAGAGCTTCTTACCAGTGAGTGCCGTGTCATAAATATTAACTGGGTGACAGAGAAATATTTATTTCCGGTTAAAGTTAACACCCGGATAAGATACCGCAGTCAAGAAGTTTCATCTACGCTGTTTCCTGAAGCTGACAATGCCGCAACAATAAGATTTGATACCCCGCAATCGGCTGTGACTCCCGGACAGGGTGCAGTTTTTTACCTTGGAAATGAAGTCCTGGGAGGAGGTTTCATAGATAATGCCTAAATTCACTGCCGCAACCCTCGGATGCAAGGTAAACCAGTGTGAATCAGAATCAATTGCCCAATCCCTTACCTTATCAGGATGGACATATGCTCAAAACGGTAGTTGCGCTGATCTGTGCATTATCAACACATGCACAGTCACTCACAAAGCCTCCATGCAGTCAAGACAGGCTGTGCGGCATGCCATGCGCACGAATCCCGACGCTAAAATAATAGTAACAGGTTGTTATGCTGAAACAGAACCGGATGAATTAAAAAAGATTAAAGGAATACACAGGATAATCGGGCAAAATGAAAAGCACAGAATTGTTGAAATAATAAAGAAAGAAATAAATTATAACACCCCCTGTTCATCTGTCTGCGAAGAGAGTATCTCCGAAAATGGATTCATGCCGGCTCCAGCTATACATTCCGGAAGCAGGACCAGGGCCTTTTTGAAGATACAGGATGGCTGTGACGCCTTTTGTTCATATTGCATTGTGCCGTATGCGAGAGGAAGAAGCCGCAGTATGCCGGTTGAAAGAGCAATTGAAAGCATAAAAAATCTCGGGGAAGCCGGATACCGTGAAGTTGTTCTGTCCGGCATTCATCTTGGGCGATACGGTATTGATCTTACCCCCGGAACAAGCCTTTCTCTATTTCTTAGCTTAATAAACGGGTTGAAAACCATAGAGCGGATACGTTTAAGTTCCATTGAACCGAATGAACTGTCTCCGGAAATTATTAAACTTGCGGCAGATTCAGGCAGCATCTGCAACCATTTTCATATACCCCTTCAGAGCGGAGATGATGGTATTTTAAATAAAATGAGAAGACCCTATACCCGCGAATTTTTTAAAACCGTTGTAAAAAGGATTAATGAATCAATACCTGATGCCTCGATTGGCACAGATATTCTTGTGGGTTTTCCCGGAGAAACGGATTCAGCTTTTGAAAACACTTGCTCGCTTATTGAAGAACTCCCTGTCAGTTATCTTCATGTATTTCCATTCTCGCCGCGCAATAAAACTCCTGCGAGCTCTTTTCCGAACAGGGTTCCGGCAGAGATTGTCAAAGAGCGATGTGCCAGAATGCGCAAGCTGGGTAATTTGAAAAAAGCCCTTTTTTATCAAAAAGCTGTTGGAACAATAGTCAATGTACTTGTAGAAGATAAAAGAGATGATGCAAATGATCTTTTGAAAGGAACGTCTTCAAATTATCTGTCCGTTCTTTTATGCGGAGAGGATGAAATTAAGAATAAAATAGTCAAAGCAGGCATTGACAGGATAGACGGGCGTTTCGCAGTCGGAACGATCTGTTCGGATATTTATACATAATAATCCTTTGAGTTTGTTCCAGACATTGGGTTTTACATGAGAATACAGAAGTCAGAATGCAGAAGAAAAACAATTCCATGGATATTCCGGCTCCTGGCTCCTTTATTCTCATGCTTCGTTATTTCTGCTCCAGACACTTGAATCCTTGAATCCTCCTGCTTATTTATAGGTTGCACCAGAAAGGATTTTCATATATTAGTCTCTGAAATAGTTCTTTAACTTCAGATTTCGGTTCAAAAAAATTAAGAATTCATTTATAGCCCCTGTCTGACACGCTTATTGTTTTAATAAGGAGCTAATGTGTATGAGTAACATCGCTTCCAAGGGAATCAACATAAAAAACAAAATAAAGGAAGCCGAAACTTATTATTCCATGGGAATGCTAAATGATTCGTTGAATATATATGAGCAGATACTTGCAAACAGCAATGATATGGCGGATCAGAATGATATCGCCCAGATCAGGGAAAGAATCAGCAGGCTTAAAAAAGATCTCTCGATAAATAACATAACAAAACCTTCACCAAATTTAACAAACGCAGCGTTGTCCCTGATACAAAGGACCATGTCAACACAGGGAAGCATAAATGATATTATCGATAATGCCGCTGCGCTTAAAGAACTCGGACTGATCAGGGAGGCTGCAGCCGAATACGAAAAGCTTCTTAAGGCAGACTATTCAGAAGAAGGGTATACACCGGTCCGAATTGTTACCGAACTCCTTTCAAACCTTCTAAACATAGCCCCCCACACTGATGTAATAAAGAAAGCTGAAAGCATTATTAATGAATACAAGCTCTCAAACCGTGATGCTTCACAGATAAAATTGTGGCTAGGATCTCATCTGGATAAAAAAGAACACAAAGAGCTTTCGATTTCCATGTACAAAAGCGCCCAAAGCCTGGATCCTGAAAACACCGAAATATCAAATCTGCTTAATTCCGTTATTTCAAGTCTTTCTTACAATTCGAAGTTTGATTACCTTCTCAATTCTTCAATTGTAAACTCCGATCAGCTCCAACAAGCACTTTCGACTTCAAGAAAAACAGGCAAGAGCGTTGAAATGTTCCTTATTGAGAGTTTTAGGGTAAAGAAGGAGGATCTGGGCAAATCACTTTCCATGTTCTATGATTGTCCTTTCAAAGAGTTTGATCCCGACATACCGATTCCCGTTGAACTCATCAGCAAATTAAAAAAATCCTTTCTCCTCCACTACACATGGGTTCCCTTAAGCTGGGGGAAAAGCTACGTTGAGATCCTTGTCGATGACCCCAGGGACCTCAGGAAGACAGACCATATCAGAGCATTGATGACAAATCAGAAATTGCGTTTTTCAGTTGGGATCAAGGAAGACATTGTC
>JAHJJB010000261.1 GCA_018823005.1 Pseudomonadota bacterium
AGGCAAAATTCGTGTTTTCTGTTTTCCGGCCGGATAGTGCATCACCGTTCACCAGCTTGAATTTGTAATAGTTTTCTACCCGTACCAGGCCGCCCGGGTTGGTACAAAAGGTCCTGACTCTATCTCCGTGGCACGCTGTGCGGAAAATGAATTTCGGATCATATACGACATCTGTAACGGCGTCATAATACTTTCTATTCAATTCAAGGCGGATTCCCACGTCTATCGGGCCAAAATTATGGTGAACGTGTAATTTTGTTGCTACGTCTCGAAACCAGTAAGCACCACTACGTCCCGGAGCGGCAAGAACTACTTTCGTGGCATAGCTAACTTTTTTTCGATGATGACTGCAGAAAACATGATATGTGTCGTCATCATGTCTCACAATGGAGGTTACTGCCGTTCCCAGCAAAAATTCTGTTTTGTTCAGATGATTTCTCAAATAATCAACTACTGACTTGCCGTTGTCCGTTCCCCAATGCCATTGCTCCGGCGCGATGAATTGCGCGTCATGCTCTTTGGCAATGTTTCCAAGGGACTCAATTGTTTTATTATTATTATCTACAAAGGTTACCTGCTGACACTTAGGAAAATGAATGAAGACCTGTCTGATTTCTTCCATTAAAGGCTGCGTCGAATCACGATCGATTTGAAGTTCATCCAGATCGATTCCGACTCGATAGTCAAAATTCAGTTTACCATCGTTAAGCAATCCTCCAGCGGGGTAAGGGTGTCGATCGATGATAGCAATCCTGTCTATCCCCAGCCGCTCAAGCTGCATAGCTGCAAACAGACCTGCGGGGCCGGAACCTATAATCAATACATTATAAGCGTCCATAAACCATTTAAGCTCCGATTCTTGAATGTTGCCAGTCATTTTATAAGCTTGAATTTTTTGGAAAGCAATATGATTTCATATTTTTCGAACGGCCATTCCGGCTTGGGTTATCCGCACACGTGCAATCACGAAACAATCATGTTTTGATTGAAATACGTCATATTTTTATCACGCTTGGGGAACATTTTATTTGAAGCAATTCGCCCCTCCTTGCCTGAATAATTAACCTTGACTTCGTTGAGAATGAGAGTATGCTATGTATTAACATAGTGATTGACTTATATAATCGCGTAGTTGCCTTTCCCATATAGGGAAGTGAAAAAAATGTTCCAACCCTGTCTCTTACGATGTGACAGGGTTTTTTGTTTCCATCCTATACCGTTTATAACGACAGAGGGGCATCAGATGAAAGATAAATCTAATACAAAACATGGGCTTCTCGAAAAAATCGCCCGTGAAAAAGCGGCCCTATTGCCGGAAAACCCCAAGTCCCTGTCTGCCGAAGAAACACTGCGGTTGCTCCACGAACTACGTGTGCATAAGATCGAGCTTGAGATACAGAACGAGGAGTTGCTAAGAACCCACGAAGAACTTGAAGCAGCCCGGGCGCGTTATTTCGACCTGTACGATTTGGCGCCGGTGGGCTATATCACCCTCAGCGAAAAGGGGTTGATTCTGGAGGCGAACCTCACAGTCGCTACTCTTCTGGGCGTTGTCCGGGGCGTTCTGGTGAATCAACCATTGACCCGTTTTATCATCAAGGAAGACCAGGATATCTACTACCTTCACCGCAAACAACTTTTTGAAATTGGAACGCTACAGTTGTGCGATCTCCGGATGGTAAAAAAAGATGGAACTTCATTCTGGGCGCAACTTGAGGCAACCGCAGCAAAGGATGCTGACGGCACTCTCGTATGTCGTGTTTTACTGCGCGACATAACCGAGAACAAGCAGGCCGAGAGAGATTTAATAGAAAACTTGTCTTTTTTACAAACCCTGATTGATACCATTCCAACCCCGTTGTTCTATAAAAATTTAAAGGGTGAATATTTAAATGTTAACAGGGCCTTTGAAGAATTTTATGGGAAAAATAAAGAAGAAATTATCGGTAAGAACGTTTATGATATGGGACCCAAGCATGTCGCTGATAAATATTATGAAAGAGATCAGGAACTTTTCCAATGCCCAGGAAAACAGACTTATGAATGGAAGGTTGTCGATGCCGCAGGGGAAACACGGGACGTAATCTTTAACAAAGCCAGTTATACGGATCAGGAAGGTACGATAACAGGTTTGATTGGAGTTATTTCCGATATCACCGAACAAAAGCGGGCGGATGAAGCGCTGAAGGAATCTGAAAACAAGTTCAGAAATATTGCCGAACATTCGCCGGTAGGCATTTATATTATCCAGGATGATGTTTTAAAATATGTAAATCCGAAATTTGCAGAGATTTTTGACTATACTGTTGAAAAGTGCTTGGATAATATGTTTTTTCTTGATCTCGTATATCCGGAAGATCGCGTCGCAGTCAAAGAACATATTCACAGACGATTATCCGGAGAGACACACTTCGTTCAATACACCTTCAGAGGAATAAAGAAAACAGGTGAAATAATCCATGTTGAGGTTTTCGGATCTTCAACCTTATTTAATGGAAGGTCTGCCGCCACAGGAACCATGTTAGACATTACCGAGCGTGATTTAGCTTCAAAAAAATTAAAAATATCGGAGCAACAATACAGACAGTTGGTTGATCACATTGCCATCGGTGTTGCGCTTATCAGCCCGAATATGGGAATTTTGACCTTAAACAACCAGATGAAAAACTGGTTTCCTCATATTGATACTGTGAAGAAACCGCTTTGTTACCAATCTTTTAATGATCCACCCCGTGAAGGAATATGTTCTTACTGCCCGACAGTTAAAACATTATATGATGGCGAGGTGCATGAAGCTGTGTCCGCGACACCTGCTGGTAATGAAATCAGGAACTATCGGATCATCTCGTCCCCAATTAAGGATGATAAAGATAATGTCGTTGCTGCAATTGAGATGGTTGAAGACATCACGGTTCGCCTGCGGACTGAAGAACAAATCCGATTACTTTCACAACAAATTATGCAGGTACAGGAAAATGAGCGCCAGAAGATCTCTTATGAACTTCATGACAGCATAGCCCAAAATCTTTCCGCGCTGAAAATCACCAGTGACATGTTTTGCAAAAATCCACAGATCATATCTTATGAATTAAGTGAAAAGATGATAAAACATTCCAAACTTATCGAAGAGACCATTGCCGCTGTCCGGAATCTGGCCTGTGAACTGCGCCCTCCCGATCTGGAGGAAATGGGCATTGTTAAGACCCTTGAAATATATTGTGAAGAGTTTGCCAGGAACAACGGAATAAGAGTTGAGTTTCAGTCTTCCGGTATGCAGGAGTTAACTCCGGGTCCTGAGGTCGCCATCCAGATGTATCGTCTGGTGCAGGAAGGCCTTAATAATATTAAGAAACACGCCGATGCCAGCCTTGCAACCATTAAGCTGATGGGCGCCTTCCCCTATAATATTCTTCGCATCGAAGACGACGGAAAAGGGTTTGATGTTGAGGAACGGGAAAAGGCACTATCAAAAGAGAAACGGATGGGCCTTCGAAGCATGAACGAAAGAACCAATTTGCTTGGCGGCCAAATGACGATCCATTCCTCCCCGAATGCGGGTACCCGGGTAGTTATAAAAATCCCTCTTAAGGAGCAAACCAGTGGCTCAAAAAAAACGAATCATAATTATTGATGACCATCCGCTCTTCCGGGAAGGTCTGAAGTCGATCATAGCAAGTAACAACAGTTATGAAGTAGTTGGAGAGGCGGGCAACGGGCGTGACGGCCTTCAAATATCCAAAGAGCTCAAACCTGATGTCGCTTTGGTGGACATTGTCCTTCCCGACCAAAGCGGCCTTGGACTCATTCATGATATCTTAAAATTCTCACCCCTCACCCGTATTATAATTATCAGTGTGCATTCCAAAATCGACTATATCGTGAAAGCCTTTCAATACGGTGCTTTCGGCTATATTGTAAAGATATCGGCCGCCGACAAACTTCTAGAAGGAATTGAATGTGTCTTAAAAGGCGATTATTTTATGGATATGGCTGTTTCGCAGCAGGTTGTCAAAAAGCTTGCCGGATTGACAGCCAAGGAGAAGGTTGTGACCGGTAGCGGCTACGACGCACTGACCCCACGGGAACAGGAGGTTATGATTCTGCTAGCCGAAGGGTTGTCATCACAACAAGTGGCCGACAAATTATTCATCAGCCCCAAAACGGCTGAAAATCACCGCTCCAATATTATGCGAAAACTTGGGTTGCAAAGCACGGTAGAACTGGTTCGTTACGCCGCAAAGCTTGGCGTTATCGACATAGATAGCTGGAAAGAATGATGCCGCAGCAATAATGTCCCATCATCGTGGGTAAAATCCTTCCCACCATAATAGGGGAAATCCCCGCATGGGTGTTTCCCTCAGAATAAATGAAGCCCCTCCCTATAGACAAAGTCAATAAATTCCGTATTAATGAAACTGTCAATTGATAATTGAGGCAATTCCAAAACGTCCCGTTTAGTGCTTTAAATACCGGGTGCTTTCGGGCGGTTGCCTTTCCAAGAAAACGGCATCGGCACCTGACTCAAAATTGGCGGCGTTATTATCAGGCATGAGCCTAATTAAACCAAAGCTCAGAAGAAATAGATAATGGACAAGAGCCCTATTTCAAACAACAATTCGCCCGATCTCGTGCACTTGATTCGAAGCATTCAACGCATTGAAGGAGTCAATGATTGCTTTGGCAGGGCACAGGATCTTTGTGACCGAATAGACTGTTGCTGGCGATCCTACTGCATGCAGAACCTCAGGGTTGATAAAAAAGAGGAGGCTTAAATAGGACAAAATAATGATTTTAACTAATTCTTTTGAAAAAAGATTAAACATATTATCGATAGTAATAATTTTTAAGGAGGTGTCAGATGGCAAAAGCCAAAGCAGAACAAAAAGTCAAGCTACAAAAAGTGATATTTTCATTTGAAGCAGACAAGGCCAGGGAGGTTTTCCTGTTAGGAGATTTTAACAATTGGAACCCCACATCGCATCCAATGAATAATAATGGAAACGGTATATGGAAAAAAACGGTGATGATCCCATCTGGGAAACATGAATATAAGTTTCTATCCGATGGGCAATGGACAGAAGATCCCTTAAATGATCAGGCTTGCCCCAACTGTTTTGGAACTTACAACTCTGTCCTTAATGTTGCGCCAAAATAAATTGAAAAGATCAGAATACAGCCAGTATATAATAAATCCTGAAATGCTTTGACAATATTGAATGTAATAAAAGGAAGGCGCCCGATGTCATCCAATTTCAAAATCCTTTATCATTTTAGCAGCGATGACCTTCATCTTAAACTTGTGGGTGATTTCGATGGTTCATCTGCTCTCGTACTTGCTAATGCGCTAACAGAGCATCATGGCAAGGTTGAAAAAATTGTTATCAACACTTGCGACCTTGCTTCTATTCATCCTTTCGGCTTGAGTGTTTTCCGCAATAATTGTTCTGTTAACAAACTATCATGTCCTTTAACCTTCACCGGAAAATACGGAAGTAAGATTGCAATGGAAGAAAATAGCCCGTAATAGCCGCTTTTGGACTGTTTCATGTCAAAGATAATGGATATTTTAATAAGCCTGGGGATTGAAAGTCTGTTCCAATCGAAACATATAAGGGTATCGAAAATATATCTCAATGCCGATGCCAATAATAATCAAATAAAGTAAACTGAAGCTTATGCTATGGACGATATAAACACAAAGGATAGGAGAAGTGATCTTCGTTATTCAACGGAATCTTCATTAATTTGCAGGCTATTTCCATCGGATAATAATCATAATGCAAAAGCATTTGATCACAGCAATACCGGCATATCATTTAAGAGCAATCATGAATTCAAATCCGGGACAGTCGTTTATATAAGGCGTGAAAGCTGCCCCCCAAAATGTCCGGCGGGCGAGGCGTGTAAAATCTGTCGACCGATAACCATTGCTACAATAAAATGGTGTGAGCTGGTTGAGAACGCTTGTACGAGCTCTTATTTGGCCGGAGCAAAATATCTTGGTGTGTATGGCATGGGCTTCTAAGTTGGGTACTACTCCGATTGGAGCTCGTTCAAATTGTTTGGGTGTGGATTTATGACATTTACTATAATCGACTCAAAAGGTTGCCAAGCACATGTCCAACCTACCGGAATTAATAGAAGATCTATTTTGCAGAGCGGATATCCGCATCAATGGCAGCCGCTCCTGGGATCTGCAATGTCACGATGAGGCCCTCTACGATCGTATAGCCGGAGATGTTTCACTCGGGCTTGGGGAATCGTACATGGATGGTATGTGGGATTGCGAGGCCCTGGACCAGTTCTTCGACCGTGGACTTTCCGCCTATAATGACAAGAAAACTCCCCCCAGCCTCGCCATGCTCCTCAGTGTCGCCAAGTCGAGGCTTCTCAACCGGCAGAGCAAAGAACGCTCGCTAAAGGTTGCCAGGGTACACTACGACATCGGCAATGCATTTTACGAAGCCATGCTTGATCCCTATATGCAATACACCTGCGCCTATTGGAACGGGGCCGCCAACGACCTTGCCTCTGCCCAGGAAGCCAAACTCAACCTTATCTGCCGGAAACTGGCCCTCATGCCCGGAGAAAAGATCCTTGAACTCGGATGCGGGTGGGGTGGTTTAGCGCGGTATGCGGCGAAACATTATGACGTGCAGGTGGTTGCATTCAACATTTCCAAGCCGCAGGTCGAATGGGCCCGTGCCGGGTGTCGGGACCTCCCCGTGGAATTC
>JAHJJB010000262.1 GCA_018823005.1 Pseudomonadota bacterium
TCGTAAAAACGATTATTTTTTCAGAGATACAAATATTTTTTCGAAATCTTCATAACAAGTTATTGTACTGACCAGTATACTCCTAAAGAAACAAACCTTGAAACGCTTTCTTCCTGTATATCACTCAATATTGAATGTACACTTATAGCAGGATAACTTCAAATTCTAAAAAACCCCGAAAGTGTATTTGCAAGCTCCGGATCTTTCCTTCAAGCATAAAATATAATATCGATGATATCATTTTTATGCAATATTATGAGCAGCCTGGCCGATAAAATATCATTTTGCTGTTTTTGAATTGGCAGATAAATGATGCCCCCCGTTTCTGTATCACGATGGGATGGAATTAGCTTTTATTCTTATCACACTTATTGATTTTAATATATAGCGATTGTCATAATAACGTTCCGAGTGGAGTTCGTTCAATTTGTCAGGCAAAACGTCTAATACAAAAACGGATTATATTTTACTCTACACCTCCGACCTATAAGAATATTTTCTTGAGAAGCGAAGGCTATACAGATGTCAGCCAACTGGGGTACGGAGAACACTACCGTGGGAAAGATAATGATTGATCCGGGCCTCCCAATCCCGCATGAATTGCTGGTAATACTCCTCCGTAAATGATGCGACAAAAGCATCACCTTCCGGGCCAAGGCTCGTGTAAGAGTAGGTAATTGTAGCCTCTGACCCACCCTCGACCGGGTTCAGCTGAATGGTCAATTTACCCGCGGTGACTTCCGGGGTGATTTTAATCATCTCGACGAAGCCATTACCAGGTTCATGCCTGGTGATGTACCAAATTGCGTTGATCGGGCTCGCCTCAGTGAGAAAAACACAATCAAGTTCAGCTACTCCGGATTCACTGAAAACAAAAGGTGGGTTCCAGCCGTCGATCCAATCCGCCTCACGCACGGGGCACAGCAACGGAAATATTTTCGATGGCTCGGCCTCAAGCTTTTGTGTAAAGGTCCTCGTGACACGGTTGGGTTTCGCAACTATCATTTGCCTGCATTCTCCTGATGGTGGTTGACGACCAAACTCAATGGCGCGAGGTTACAAGCTTCCGCTTGAGCGCCGTGTTAGATTTATCAACAGTTGTCTTAAGTCCTTCCAGATATAAAGAACTGAGGGGATTTCAATTCCTTTCAGTACCTCCTTTGATTTATAATCAACAATTTCTCCTCCTAATGCATCGTAAAAACGCCTTGCACCGGCGTTGGCTTCAAATACCCAGAGATGAATCGGCCATCCCGGTTCTTTTGACATTACCCATTGCAAAGCTCTATCAAACAGCATCCGCCCTATCCTGCGGCCTCTCCATCCGGGCAGGACATGAAGATTGTCCATATAAGCTCCCCATTGTGGATCTTCATCGAGCAGAACACAAGCAAACCCAACAAGCTCTCCAAGATTCTCTGCCAAAACCACAAGAAAGCGATCGGAACCTAAAGATGAAAAACGGTATCTCCAGAAGTTTGCTCGCTCACCAGTAATTTTGCCATCCAAATATGAGCCAGGCAAGATGTCTCTGTAAGCATCGCGCCAGTTCTCAGTGTGTAATGACGCAATTGCCTCTGCGTCACTTTCTGTCGCTCGTCTGAATATAAGTGTTTTCATAAGTAATTAAAGTTGAGGTAAATAGACCGTCAAAGGAGCGTATACATTTATAGATCTTTTCCAGCCGCTGGATAACTGTCTATTATTATTGAAACTACCCGCTTGTTAAAAGAGGCTCAAAAAATATCCTCCCGGCACCTGAATATTATATTATAAACAGCTTTTATCTATCAGAAAGGATAATGACTTGCAATAAAGCCTTTTTTCAGCCACTGGGTAAACGAGCTTTTTGTGTCATAATATTATTGACATACAATGACTATCTCTATAGACAATCTCATCTTGAATGCAGATTTATATAAATGACGTGATAACAACCTCCGGTTAAAGGGGTATGGAATATTAAACGATGCGAATGAAACTAAATGTAAGGGTGTTTCTCAATTTCGTGCTCGTAATCGCCCTTTTCGGACTGCTTGGTGCGGTTTTGGGAGCATGGCTCATCAACCGCAATATCCTTAATGAAGCCCAGCGCCGTGTTAGTCTAGATTTGGGATCAGCCTGGAGCGTTATCGATGGAGAACTAGGCAGACTGCACCTGTTTGTTAGCGTCCTCGGCACCGGAAAGCGTGTGGAAAGCGCCTATAGCAATCTCCTCGCCCCTGATTCCCGCATCCGTCTGGAGGAGGCCCGAAGGATGTTCGGTTTCGATTTTCTCTCACTGACTGACAGCAAGGGAAAGGTTATTCTGCGAACACTCGAGCCCTACACTACAGGTGACTATCTGGCAAACGATCCTTTTATTAAAGAAGCCCTGAAGGGTAAGGCCATGAAAGGTTTTTCCATACTCACCCCTTCACGGCTCAAGGCTGAAGGCGGGAATTTGCTGGAGCAGGCCTTCATGGTTTTTGAACCCACACCCAAAGCAAAACCGCGCGCCAAAACTGCCGAGGATTCAGGGATGGCTCTTGTAGCGGCCGCTCCTGTAATTAATGAAAAAGGAATCATCGTGGGAGCCATTTACGCGGGAGTGCTCCTAAATAGAAACCATACACTGGTGGACAAGATTCGGTCCATCGTGTTTGAAGACAAAATGTATGAAGGCCGTCACCTGGGAACGATGACCGTATTCCAGTGGGATACCAGGATTGCAACTAATGTCACCCTTCCAAACGGAAACAAGGCGATAGGCACAAGGGTGAGCACCGATGTCTATGACAAAGTGCTGGAAAACAACCGCAACTGGTACGACAGAGCCTTCGTGGTGCGTGACTGGTACCTGAGTGCCTATGATCCCATTCATGATATCGAGGGAAAGGTGATCGGGATTTTATATGTGGGGGTTCTGGCAAAGAAATACGATGACCTCAAATGGGAGCTATGGAGGCTCTATGGTTTCCTTTCCGTTGTCGCCGGAATAATCGTGCTGGCTGTGGGTCTAATTTTTTCACAACGGCTGAGCGGTTCCATGAGCCGTCTGGCTGATGCCGCCGGAAAAATTGCGGCCGGCAACCTGGCCTTAAACGTAGAAGAACCTTCAAGCAATGATGAAATCAGAGATCTTACCCGGGCCTTCAATATAATGACGGGCAGCCTGAGAGACCGCGACGAGCGGTTGAGGGCTGCCAACACCGAACTTGAACAGATGAATGCCTCTCTTCAGAAACTCAACAGGAACTACATGGACATGCTCGGGTTCGTCTCTCATGAACTCAAGAATACACTCGGGGTAATATATACTTCTGCGCGTGCATTGAATATAGGCCTTGTAGGAACCCTGACCGAACAGCAGGCCACCCTTGTGGGCAGTATAACAAATAGTATCGACACCGCGGTGAGGATGACCCGCAACTACCTTGATCTGGCCAGAATCGAAAAAGGGGAGCTTATGGTTCAGGCACAGCCCCTTGATCTTCTTGAGCAGGTGGTAGATCCTGTGCTTAAGGATCTGCATCCGTTCATCGCCAGCAGGAACATGCACCTTGAGAGCCAACTTCCGGAGCATCTGAAAGTGTCGGGGGATAAGGAACTCCTTCGGATCGTGTACAAAAATTTCATAGACAATGCCGTAAAGTACGGTCGCGATGGCGGCACAATCCGCCTTGGATATACAAAAAGCGGTGAAAACCATGCCTTTGAGGTATGGAACGATGGGGACGGGCTTGCTCCGGACAAACTCGCGCAGCTTTTTGGCAAGTTCATACGGCTGCACAGGGATAAAGATAACACCCGAAGCACAGGTCTGGGGTTGTTCATCACGAAGGACATCATCGAGAAACATGGAGGAAGCGTACGCGCCGATTCCAGGGAAGGGGAATGGATCTCTTTCACATTCACCCTGCCGGTTCTCCAGGATGATTAACGATAAAGAAAGTCGATCAGCTCAAAAGAATAAATGATCCCGAAGACGCCCAACCTGCTCCCGTTTTCATTTGAGAATAAGAGCGGGAAAGATGAGTTTTCATCCGGATATTCATTTTTTAAAATTTCATTTATAACTTGAGTTAAATAAAAACAAATGTCATAGTGTAACAACGATACGGAAAGAGGAATTTTTTTGCTGGACAAAGTTTACGAAAAAACTTAATAACGAATAGAAATATTAGATAATATATATAAGGGTCTGTAAATGGCAATAAAAGATAAAAATTTAGAAGAAGTCAATATCACATCCCGGTTGCTCAATTTGATATTTGATATGTCTAAAGAAAAAAAGTTGAGACTGCTGAAGTTTATTGACGAATGGGAAAGCAAAGGATCAAGAAGACATAACAGGAAACCTTTATTGATACCAATAGATTATACCACAAAGCACGTTGCTTTTAAGGATCTTATTAAAAATATAAGTGCAGGCGGAGTTTTTATCGAAACAAGAATGCCCTTTAATGTCGGTCAGGATATCACAATGATGTTCAGGCTGCCCAAGAGTCGGAAATTAATTCAAGCAACAGGTGAAATAGTTAGATCCGATTCGCATGGAATAGGAGTGAAATTCAAAAGGCACTCCATGAAAAAAGGGAAAAAAGCTGCCGGAATACAGAATAAACCTCTCGAGGATCATATAACCTTGTTCGAACTCAAAAAAGGCGAAAACGACGAGTTGTCCATGGCTTCCTAGCAAAATTCAGGATTGAGATGATTTGCCGCCGCGTTTCTTACCCTTCCGCAATTATATCCATCAGGTACTGTCCGTATTCGTTTTTCACCAGACCGGAGGCTATTTCCCTTAGCTTATCCTTATTTATATAGCCAAGGCGGTAGGCTATCTCTTCAATACAGGAAATCTTGAGACCCTGCCTTTCCTGGATAGCCTGCACAAAGCTTGCGGCCTGCTGGAGAGATTCAATAGTTCCTGTATCAAGCCATGCCACTCCTCTTCCCATAAGCTCAACCTTAAGTTCTCCCCTTCGCAGGTATTCCAGATTTACATCCGTAATTTCAAGCTCGCCTCTTGCAGAAGGTTTCAGATTTTCTGCAATATTAACAACCTCGTTATCATAAATATATATGCCGGGAACTGCGTAATTTGATTTGGGGTTCAATGGTTTTTCTTCGATTCCTATTACTTTTCCCTTCTTATCGAACTCCACGACTCCATATCTTCCTGGGTCTTTAACCACATATCCGAAAATAAGACCGCCTCTTTCTAACTCCGTAGCCTTCTTCAGTGTCTCTGAAAGACTGTTGCCGTAAAAAATATTATCGCCCAGTATTAGACATATTGAATCCTTTCCCGCAAAAGATTTTCCGATTATAAAGGCCTGGGCAAGTCCATCGGGCTTTGGCTGCACAGCGTAGGATAGATTCATGCCAACCCTGGAACCGTTACCGAGGAGTTTTCTGAAATTGGGCAGATCTTCCGGGGTGGAAATGACAAGAACATCACGGATGCCGGCCAGCATGAGGACTGACAGAGGATAATAGATCATCGGCTTATCATAGACTGGCAACAATTGCTTGCTTACAACGCTTGTGAGTGGAAAAAGCCGGGTTCCGGAACCTCCGGCCAGTATGATTCCTTTCATATGATATCTTCCCTCCGTCAGAATATACCAAGGTCTTTTAAAACATTATTTATTCCAAGCTTTCTGATTTTAAGCCTTATAAACTCGGAAATTGTAGGCTGATAAGGTTTAACCCTGAGATGCCTGCGTATTTCTCTTGGTGTTCTCGAGCCCTTATGGTTATTGCAGGATATGCAGGCAGCCACACAATTTTCAAAATTGGTCTCGCCGCCTTTTGATCTTGGCACAATATGGTCGATTGTGAGCTTCTCCCTTTCTGTTCCGCAATAGGCGCATTGAAAACCATCCCTTATCAGAACATTTTTCTTACTGAAAGGAACCCTGCTTCTGAAAATAGTCCTGATAAGTTTTATCAGCTTCATGACGGCAGGAATTTTCATCAGGGCTCCGCCCGAAGTTCTGATTATTGTCTCGGAATATGAAAGTACCTCAACCTTTCCCTTCGACTGAAGACAAACGGCTCTTTTCCAGTTTACCAGATTCAGAAACGTGTAATCTGCATTCAGTAAAACGCACTGGGGCATATCAGCCTCCCATCCCCTGTACCGATCACTATTTACTATTCACTAACGACTATTCACTTTTTAATTTTCAGGGAGAATATCAAATATGCAAAGGAAAATCAATACGCAGGGCTTTTATGCCGTTTTCTGATACAATTTTTATAAACACAAATTCTATATCATTGATTATTCTATGCAAATCAGTTATGGTAGGCATGAGGAATAAGGATAAAGGCGTGAGGGAAAACCAGTGATCAGTTATCAGTGATCAGTTGCCGGAAACCAGAAACCAGGGACCAGAGACTTTTTTACATGTTCATTCCCACAACAAAAGAAGAAGTGAAAAAACTTGGGTGGAACTCGCTGGATGCTGTTCTTGTAACAGGAGACAGTTACATAGACAGTCCGTTTATCGGGATATCGGTAATCGGAAA
>JAHJJB010000025.1 GCA_018823005.1 Pseudomonadota bacterium
AACTCGCATCCCTGGCTGATTATTATGGGGCCTGCTCCGATTATAAGTATTTTCTTTATGTCAGTTCGTTTAGGCATTTTTCATCAACTCAACAAATTCATTAAAGAGATAACGGGAATCGTGGGGCCCCGGAGATGCTTCCGGATGGTACTGAACGGCAAAAAGAGGAAGTTTTCTGTGCCTGAAACCCTCCAGTGTACTGTCGTTAAGGTTCACATGAGTTGTCTCGATATATTCAGAACTCAGGCTTCCGGTATCCACAACAAAACCGTGGTTCTGGGATGTAATTTCCACTTTGCCTGTCAATAAGTTTTTTACGGGCTGATTTGCGCCCCTGTGACCGAACTTCAGTTTGTATGTTTTCCCGCCAAGAGCAAGCCCCAGAATCTGGTGGCCCAGACAAATACCGAATATCGGCCTGTAATCCAGGAGCGCCCGTATAGTATCAATTGCATAGGTTACCGGTTCAGGATCACCGGGGCCATTTGAAAGAAAAATACCGTCGGGCTCTATATTCTTAACAGCAGCTGCAGTGGTTGAGGCCGGGACAACCAGAATTTCACAACCGGCAGCCTCAAGGCATCTTAAAATGTTGTACTTTATCCCAAAATCAAAGGCTACGACGGATAATCTCTCTTTTTTCCTTCTCCATACCGATTTGTTTAAATCATCAACGCTTTCAGGGCAAGATGCCATTTTCCCTTCCGACCAGAAATAGGGCTTGCCGGTCGTAACCCTTTTTGCAAGATCAAGGCCTACCATGCTTGGTATCTTTTTCGCCTTTTCAGCTAAAGAGGAAGGATTAGTATCGGATGTTGAGATACAGGCCCGCATGGCTCCTTTATCTCTGATATGCCTTGTAAGTGCCCTGGTATCAAATCCTTCTATCCCAAGGACTCCCTCCTGCTTCAGGTAATCCCTTAAAGTTCCGGTTGATCTGAAATTGCTCGGATACTCCTGGTACTCTTTGATCAGAAAAGCCGACACCTGTATTCTGCCTGATTCAACATCTTCATGATTGACACCGTAATTACCTATCAGAGGATATGTCATCATAACCATCTGACCGCAGTAAGAAGGATCAGTAATAATCTCCTGATACCCGGTCATGCTGGTATTGAAAACAACTTCCCCAAAGGCTTCTCCGTGACCTGTAAAGCTTCGGCAGGCAAAGGTTCTTCCATCTTCAAGGGCTATCAGAGCTTTCATATTATCCATTAATGGGTCCGAGGGTTCTGGGGTTCAAGGATTCAAGTGAAATAAACTGCAATTTATTCGCAAGATAGAGCCTGAAATTTTTGTTTCCCCTACTATCACATTTATTCATTAAAGCAATCCAAATAAACCGGCAAAGTAAAAAGTTCCAGATGCAAAGCGTGCGAATTCTGAGGAATGAGGAGGACTTTTTACAAAGCCGGTTCTATTCAATCGGTTCATTTTCCACTATATCCCAAACACCGCACGGACAAGCTCCGGCGCAGAAACCGCATCCTATACACCTGTTTTCGTCCACAACCATTTCAAACTCATTTCCGCCTTTTGCCTTTCGGGTTATTGCGGTTTGCGGACAAACTGCAACGCAAATGCCACAGTCGCGGCAGGTCCCGCATGATGAGCATTGCGACCCGCAATGCTCAAGCCCGTCAAATCCGGTAACCCTTGCGTCAAGGTATTCCAGTTTGATCCGTTTTTTATCTATCACCCGCCGAAGTTTATCGGAAGGGAGTTTTCCCTTAAGGATTTTTATTATAGCATCAGCAGCGTTGCGGCCGGCACCGATGGCATCGGTAATAAGGCCGGGCTTTACAGCATCTCCGATTGCAAATATCTGAGGGTTGCTTGTCTGGTAATGTTCATTCACTATAACGAATCCGCGATCTGTTTTTACGCTTTCCGGTAAAAATCCAAGATCAGGTATGTCCCCGATCGAAATTATAACCGTGTCGGCCGGAAAAACTTTTCCTGACTCCAGTTTTACACCTTTGTTTGTAATCTCTCTGGTAAAGCACGGCCATATGAATTTAGCGCCAACCCCTTCTGCGGCTTTTCTTTCGGCCCCGTAAGAAGCCGGTTCCTGGACATCTATCAGGGTGATATCCCGCGCTCCAAGCCTGTGGGCTTCTGCTGCAACGTCGCACCCCACATTCCCGGCGCCGATTATCACAACGCGCCTGCCTGCTTTTGCCTTTCCTGCCTTTGCCTGTGCAAGAAAATCAAGGGCCGGTATAGCTTTTTCTTTTCCAGGAACGGATAATATTCTTGGTTTCCGGGCGCCGACTGCTATAACAAGGATGTCATAATCGGCGAGTAACTGCTCAATATCTTTTTTTGTGAGGCGCTGCTGAAGGTTGAGATGCGGTATGACAGAATGCAACCTTTCGAGTTCTTTGTTAATCACTTCTTCAGGTATGCGGCTTGAGGGAATAACCGATGAAATCTTGCCTCCCAGTCTTTTCGCCATGTCGTAAACAGTCGTTTTGTGGCCATTCATGCGAAGCTGCCACGCAACCGAGATGCCCGCAGGGCCGCCACCTAATACTGCAATTTTTTTTCCGCTCTCAGGGGGAAGTTTCGGGATTTTCGCATCTATGCTTGCCTGCCCGAGTTTTTTTACATCAACAGGCACCATTAAAGCGGACTGCCTGCTGCAGGACTGCATGCACAGATTAGGACAAAGATAGCCGCAGACCGTAGCAGGAAGAGGTGTATATGAAAGGGAAAGATCGACAGCCTCGTCAACGTGCCCGGCCCGGATGAGACTCCATCTTTCCTGAACAGGGATACCTATCGGACAGCCGGCCTCACACGGAGCCAGATATTTCCGGTTTTCCCATACCGGAATAAAACGGCGCAGGCTGCCTGTGGTAATAGCAGGAATAAGACTCCTGTCCGTGAGTGTCAAATCACCGATAAGGCCACCTTTTCCAAGCTCTTTCTCCCAGACCTCAGTTTTGAATGACTTCATGGAGCGTTTGGAAAACAAGGTCCTCTCTTCAGGAGAGCGTGCGACTATAAGCTGCCACATCTTCCGGTCGGACAAGGTTTTCAAAAGTTCGGAATGGCGAATATCTTTAAGGAAGAGCTGCATATTTTTTAACAGCCAGGCCCATTCATCGTCGTTTACAGGTATCATGCCGGCGTCGGACTGACTGAAGCCTTCATGAGGCCCCCTGAAAAAGGCCTTTCCCCCCACCATCCCGACAAAAGGCCTATAGCCGAGAACATTTTCAGGTGTCTGGGAACCGGCCCCGCATATTACAGCTACTCCGCCTGCCATGAATTCCCCGAAATAATCGCCGGCAGAGCCAAGAACCCAAAGCTCAGGAGGTTCAAAACGCGGATTATGTTTGGTCATTGTCATGCCGCGGGAGCCTATATTTCCTGCAACGTAAATTTTACCCTGGGCCATGCCGTTTGCAGCACCGTTCCCCGCATTTCCGTGAACAACTATATGCGCACCTGCGTTAAGCCATCCCACATCATCAGAAGCCGGTCCCATAACTTCGATATATGTATTCGTAAAACCCATGGCACCAACCCGTTGTCCGGACTGGCCCGATATTGTTATGTTTATTCCCTTCTTATCAGGCTTAAAGAGCCGGCCGCCAATTCCGTGCTGGCCGAAGGCCTGAATCTTCAGATTCCTGTATCCGCAGGCAACAGCTTCCTGTATCATTTCTTCCAGAATGCGAGAATCAACCCGCTTTCCGTCTTTTTCGCCCGAAATTATATGATAATCCTTAATGCTCATGGACCCTCTTTTCGAGATCTTTGCATAACACCCCCTTTTGCCCGATTACTGCGTCAGGCTCAAATTTCAATCCTCGAAATAC
>JAHJJB010000263.1 GCA_018823005.1 Pseudomonadota bacterium
AAACAGCCCGAGGGAGTCAACAGCGAACTTGCCGCAAAAACCTTAAAAATAATCGGATACAAAGCTCCGGTCGCCGTAAGGATTTCAAATGAAATAATTGACGCGCAGGCAGGAAAGCTTCTCCCGGAGGCAATTGAAATAGAACTTGGCCGCCTTCAGGAAATATTCTCAACAGGCGATGCCCTTGAGGGTCTTTCATCCCTGGGACGTAAAAGACCTGAATACAAGGGAAAGTAAGAAGAAATGTCAGTCAAAGCAAGACTCACGGAGGAAGGCTGGGAAATGCGCTTAACAATGGATGAGCCCCGCCTTTCAGATCTTGTTGAAATGTACGAAGAACTCGATCTTGATGTGCATCTTGAACCATTTGACCCTGAGAATGAAACAGGATGCACCGAATGCATGAAAACCTCGCCTGAAAGATACAAGACTATATTCACAAGAAAAAAAGGAAATGACAATGCATAAGCTATTAACTGATACTCCAGGCAATAAAATGCTGCTTCTCGGGAGTGAAGCGATAGCAAGGGGGGCTGTTGAGGCAGGCCTTGCTTTTGCGGCTACCTATCCCGGAACGCCTTCTTCAGAAATATCCCTCAATTTCTTTCAAATCTCCCAGGAGAGCGACCTTTACTTTGAATACAGCACGAATGAAAAAGTCGCCCTTGAAGTGGCTGCTGCTGCGGCAAACTCGGGGGTCCGCAGCATGTGTATCATGAAGCATGTTGGTCTCAATGTTGCGGCCGATGCCTTGATGACCTTGGCCTATGTCGGGGTTAAGGGAGGCCTCGTAATTATAACCGCCGATGACCCGTTTATGTTCTCAAGCCAGAATGAACAGGATAACAGATATTACGGCAAACTTTCGGGACTCCCCGTAATCGAGCCCTCTTCCGTGCAGGAAGCAAAGGAAATGATGCCCTATGCCTTCGATCTTTCTGAAGAACTTCAGGAACCTGTTCTTTTCAGAACAACAACAAGGATAAACCATTCAACCGCAATTGTTGAACTTGGTAAAATCAGAAAGCGCGTCACGAAAGGTTCATTTAAAAAAGATCCTTTCAATTACGTTACAGTACCGGCTGTTTCGAGAAAGCTTCACGTCAAGCTCCTTAAAAACATTGAAAAGGCCTCGAATATTTCGGATAATTCCATATACAATTTTACGGAAGGCAAAGGTGATTTCGGCATTATATGCAACGGCGTAAGTTACATATATGTATCCGATGCAGTAAAAGATTTAAATCTTGAAGATAAGACAAGGATACTTCGCGTCGGCTTTTCCCATCCTATGCCTGCAAAGCTGATTAAAACCTTTCTCAAAGAGTGCAAAAAAGTTCTTGTTGTCGAGGAAGGCGAACCTTACATGGAAGAAGCTGTAAAGGCTTTCGCACAGGAGGAAGGATTGACAATGCCGATAAGGGGCAAGGGCGAAGATCTGTTTTCGCGCCTTTACGAATTCGATCCTGCCATGGTAAGAAAGTGTATAGCAAAATTCTTTGATGCGGCTTTTCCTGCTCCAAAAACGGTCGACCTTTCGGGCATTCCGGAACTTCCTCAGCGCCCGCCTAACCTCTGTGCCGGATGCTCGCACCGCGCAACTTTTTACGCCGTCAAAAAAGCGGCAGAGGGGTTGGAAACAATTTACCCGACGGATATCGGTTGTTACACACTCGGTTTTCTTCCGCCGCTGGGAATGGGAGATTTTCTGATATGCATGGGATCATCGGTCGGGACATCCTGCGGATTTTCAAAAGTTACAGACAACAAAGTCATCTCTTTTATAGGAGATTCAACCTTTTTCCATTCAGGGATACCGGGACTGGTCAATGCAGTCTTCAACAACCACAACTTTACACTGGTCATCCTTGACAACGGCACAACTGCCATGACCGGTCATCAGCCTAATCCCGGAGTTGATATGAGCAATTTCAATTTAAGCGGGTATGGCAGAATCATAATCGAAGATGTTGTAAAGGCATTGGGTGTCCAACATATCACGGTTATAAGACCCTACAGAATAAAAAAGAGTATTGAGGCAATAAAAGAGGCCCTCAATTTTAAAGGGGTTTCGGTCGTCATAGCAAAGGAGATGTGCACCCTCTATTCAAAAAGCCTTAAGAAGCCGACCGGGAAACCTTTTTATATCAGCGAAAAATGTAAAAACCACAGGAATTGCGTAAATGATCTTGCATGTCCTGCTTTCTCCTTAAAGGATAACAGGGTCCATATAGATCCGGTTATGTGCTCAGGATGTTCGGTCTGCGCCCAGATTTGTCCTGAAAATGCAATACTGCCGTTAAAAGATAAGAAATAAAGCGTCGGATAGAAGGACTTTAAATAATAAACAGTTGGTTTTTAACTTGTACTGTTAAACAGGATAAAATAAAATGAAAACTACCAGATTAATTATTGTGGCCGTTGGCGGGCAGGGAAACCTTCTCGCATCGAGAATTTTAGGCGAAGCGTCGCTTCTTTCAGGAATTCCTATCCGTATGAGCGAAATACACGGAATGGCACAACGTGGAGGAGTTGTTGAATCTGCCCTGGTTTTCGGCGAAGCCGAAAGCACCATTATATCGGATGGTGAAGCAGATGTCCTTGTCGGTTTCGAGCCGTCAGAAACCTTAAGGGCTTTGAACAAATGCAATTCAGGCACAACAGTTATTACCAACCTCTCTCCCCTTCCTCCGTTTACTGTTGCCATTGGGAAAGGGGTCTATCCGGATCTTGGCCTGCTGCAGGAACTGATCCGTGAAAAAACCAAGAGGCTTATCGCTTTCGATGCAACCGCTCTGGCAAAAGAGGCCGGGAATGTAATGTCCGTTAACATGGTATTGCTTGGAGCGTTGCTACAGACAGATATTTTGCCCCTTTCAGCCGATAATGTAAAAGAGGCTATAAAAGTCAGAACCGGCAAATTTGCCGAATCTAATATCAGGGCTTTTGAGCTTGGTTTTTCTTCTGCGAAGCTCAGTTAACAAGTTTCATTCAATAATTATACAGGAGGGGAGAAATGCCTTGGAATGACAAGTTTGAGTGTATGCCTGCTGAAAAGCTTAACAAACTTCAGCTTAAATACCTTAAGGAGACTGTTGCCTGGGTATGTGAAAGAGTTCCTTTTTACAGGCAGCGACTTGAAAAAATCGGAATAACAGCCAAAAATATCAAGAGTACCGAAGATATCGCAAAGCTTCCTTTTACGGTCAAAAATGACCTGAGAGACAACTATCCTTTCGGACTTTGTGCAGTACCGATGGAAGAGGTTTGCAGGATACATGCGTCTTCCGGAACTACCGGAAAACCCATTACGGGACCTTACACCACCGAAGATTTGAATCAATGGTCCGAATGCATGGCAAGAAACCTCTGGGCCGCAGGCATCAGAAAGGAAGATATCTTTCAGAATGCTTACGGCTACGGTCTTTTCACCGGAGGCCTTGGTTTTCACCAGGGAGCAAATAAGATAGGATGTGCTGTTGTTCCGACAAGCTCCGGATTGACCGAGCGCCAGGTCATGCTCATGAAAGACTTTGGAACTACGGCATTATGCAGCACACCTTCCTATGCCCTCACAATCGCCGAGCAGGCCGAAGCAATGAAAATTGATGTTAGAAAGCTCCCGGTAAGAGTCGGCGTTTTCGGAGCTGAGCCGTGGACTGTCGCCATGAGAAAGGAGATCGAAGAAAGATTGGGCATAAAAGCAATGGAAGCTTTCGGATTAACCGAACTTTGCGGCCCAGGCGTTGCCTTCGACTGCGAAGCCCAGGACGGACTCCATATAAATGAAGATCACTTTCTTGCCGAAATAGTTGATCCTGCAACTCTGGAGCCTCTTCCTATAGGTGAACAGGGAGAGCTTGTCCTGACCTCGTTGCAGCGCAGGGCAATGCCGATGCTGCGTTACCGGACTAAGGATATCACAAAGCTTCGCCGTGAAAAGTGTGCATGCGGAAGAACATTAATAAAGATGAACAAGCTTTCCGGCCGTTCAGATGATATGCTGATTATAAGCGGAGTCAATGTATTCCCGTCACAGATCGAATCCCTGCTCCTTGATATTGAAGAAGTTGAGCCCCAGTATATGCTTATTATCCGCAAAAAGGGCTACCTGGATCATCTTATAGTAAAAGTTGAATCAAAGAAGGAAGTATATGATGCCGGTCCGCAGAAACGAACTGAAATTGAAAACAAAATCAAGAATCATATCAAGTCGACTATGGGTGTTGGTGTGGAAGTGAATCTTCTCGAACCCAAGCTTCTGACCCGCAGCGAAGGAAAGGCAAAAAGGGTAATAGATGAAAGGCCCAAACATTGATGTTTTCGTAATAAATCCTGAAAACCCCTCATCCTTGGCTTTGAAAAACCCAGGGTGAGGTTTGGGATAAGAGGTACACATAAAAATCTCGCAACAAAAGGGGGTTAATAAAATGAAAGCCAAATCGAATTTCCGGCCCAAATCATTTGCCGTTGTCGGCGCCGGTCCGGTTGGATGCATAGTCGCTGCTTTTCTTGCAAAAGGCGGATATGATGTGACCCTCTGTGATGTTTTTCCGGAATTACTTAAACCTGCAATAAATCCCGGTATCATAATCGAAGGGGCGGAAAACCTTCATCATGCTGTTACCCGGACATGCACCAGCATTGATGACCTTGCGGATATAGCTCCGGAAGTTATTATTCTGACCGTCAAAGCCAACGCGCTTCCGCTTATTTCCTCTGCTATCGAAGGTTTCTACAAAGAGGGAGTATATGTAATAAGCTGGCAGAACGGCATTGACACTGAAGCCGTAATAGCACAGACTCTGGGGAAAAAACCCGTAATGAGGGCTGTGGTAAATTACGGATGCGGACTCGTGAAACCGGGACATGTCCGGATGCCGTTTCATCACCCCCCGCATTTTCTCCAGGAACTTGCTCCCGAATCGGCCCAAGCAGCAGTCGCTATTGCCGAAATACTCACAAAATGCGGGCTCCCGACCAGCCATACGGATAATATTAACTCCATGGTATGGCGAAAAGCGATTTTGAACTCATGCATGAATCCGGTTTGTGCGGTGACCGGACTGACCATGGCACAGGCCATGGGAGACCCCATCGTGTTCCAGATTGTGGATGCCCTGGTCAAGGAATGCGTCAAGGTGGCAAGGGCCAATGAAGTCAACCTGGGATGGGATTTTTATCCGGGAGCCATCGAATACATGCGAAAGGCCGGCGATCACAAGCCTTCGATGCTGATGGACATTGAAAATAAGCGCCGTACCGAGATTGATTATATGAACGGTAAATTCATCGAATATGGCGCCCAGGCAGGTATCGAAACGCCCTATAACATCATGATCCGCTCTCTGGTCAAGGCCATCGAATCCAAAAAATAATGAGCTTATGACCACTATTTATAAACAGATGGATTCAATCCTATGAAGGATTCTCAACCTGTATTTGCCGGAATTGATGTTGGCGCGTCGCGAACCAAGGTTGTCATTCTCGATCGCGAGCAGCAAATCATCGGAAGAGCCGTAGTCAAATCCGGTACGGATTTTGAAGCAGCTTCCCACCAGTGTCTGACCCTTGCACTCGATATGGCCGACCGTACAGCCGGACAGATTGCAAAAGCGATGACCACGGGTTATGGCAGAAAAAACGTGGCCATTTCCCAGGAGTCCAAAACCGAGATCAGTTGCCATGCCAGAGGGTGTTATTATTATTTTCCCCGGCCCATAACGATCATCGATATCGGAGGTCAGGACAATAAAATCATCAAACTGGATGAATCCGGAAAACGCCTCAGCTTCAAGATGAATCGAAAATGCGCCGCCGGAACAGGGGCGTTCCTGGAAGAGATGTCCGCGCGCCTCGATATCCCTATAGAAGACCTGGACGGCCTTGCCCGCCAGTCCCTGAATATGGTTGAACTGGGGAGTTTTTGCACGGTTTTTTCAGCCACAGAGGTGCTTGAGAAAATCCGTCAGGGAAAAAAGGTTCCGGACATTGTCAAAGGCCTGTTTTTTTCGGTCATCAAACGGGTCATGGAAATGGATTCCTTGTCCGAGCATGTGGTGATGACCGGAGGAGTGGTGGCGCACAATGCCTTTCTTGTTTTGATGACGGAGGAAATGATCGGCAGGCGCATCCTGGTTCCGGAATATCCTCAGCTTACCGGAGCGCTGGGAGCTGCCTTGTATGCAATTGAGAACAAACGCTTGAACCCTTGACCCCTTTCTCCCAACTAAACGGGAGAAGAACCAAATATATTAACTTCGAAAGGTGACAGACATGGCTGAAGAAAAAAAAGTTGTTCGAAAGAAAATTGAAGCGACGATTCAGATGAATCGCTACATGTCGGATTATTTTTATGAGCTGAATGAGGCGGATAAGACACGCAGCCGGAAGATCGCCTGGTGCACCAGCGTGGGGCCTGCCGAGATACTGAGAGCCCTGGGGTTTCTGGTGCATTTCCCTGAAAATCACGGTGCCATGCTGGGTGCTACCCGAATGTCGACAGATATGATACCGATTGCCAATGCCAGCGGATATTCACCCGAGATCTGCTCCTATCTGACGGCCGATGTCGGCGCTCATATGAAAGGCGTTACCCCGCTTTCAAAGGCCTATCCTGGAATTGACAGGGTTGCCAGGCCCGATGTGCTGGTCTATAACACCAATCAATGCCGGGATGTTCAGGACTGGTTTGCCTGGTACGCTGCCGAATTCAAGGTGCCGCTGATTGGAATTCACACACACCGGGGCGTAAAGGATGTCGGTGATGCGCATGTTGCCTCGATTGCCAGCCAGATGAAAGCCCTGATTCCCCGGCTTGAGGCCATTTCCGGAAATAAATTCGACATGGACAAGCTCCGTCATGTCCTGGCGCTTTCCAGGGAATGCTCCAACCTCTGGAAAAAAGTCCTGGATACGGCTTCGGCCAAACCTTCGCCCATCACTTTTTTCGACGGCACCATTCACATGGGGCCGGCTGTCGTGCTTCGGGGCACCCAGACGGCTGTGGACTATTACAATCTTCTGCTGGCGGAGCTGGAAACCCGGATACAGAACAAGGTGGCGGCGGTTGAAGGCGAACGCTTCCGGCTGTACTGGGACGGCATGCCCATGTGGGGAAGGCTTCGGGACCATTCCGATCTGTTTGCCAGGGCCGGCGTGAATGTTCTGGCTTCAACCTACTGCAACAGCTGGATTTTTTCAGCCTTTGACCCCGAAGATCCCTTTAACAGCATGGCCAGGGCCTATACCGAACTTTTCATCGTTCGCGCCGATGACGCCAAGGAAGCCTATATCCGGCGTATGCTCGAATTTTTCAAGGTGGACGGCATAATTTATCATGATGCCAAAACCTGTCCCAACAACTCGAACTGCCGGTATGGCATGCCTCAGCGGCTGGAAGCGCTGACCGGCGTTCCCAGCCTGACCATCAACGGGGACTTGAACGATCTTCGGCTGGTTTCCGATGAACAGACCAAAACCAATGTCGAGGCCTTTATCGAACAACTCGAGGAGAAATAATATGCTTGAAGCCTTATTCAGACCCAAATCGGTTGCCGTGATTGGCGCATCAGCCAAAGAACTGTCAATTGGAAACCGGATCATCAAAAACCTGATCGATTTCGGATATACCGGCGCCATATATCCCATAAATCCCAAGGCCGATGAAATCAGGGGCATCAAGGCATATCCGTCCGTATTTGACGTTCCCGGCGAAATCGATCTTGCCCACATGGTGATCGCAGGTAAATTTGTCCCCAGTGCGGTGGAAGACTGCGGAAAAAAAGGGATTAAGGCCATTATTATCAATTCAGCCGGATTTACGGAAATCGGTCCGGAAGGAGCGGCTCTTCAGAAAGATTTTCTGGAGCGTGCCAAAAAATACGGCATCCGTATTCTCGGACCCAATTGCCAGGGCATCATCAATACGGACCCGGCGCTGAAAGCCTATTGCAATTTTACCTTTACCAAGCCGGAGCCTGGATTTATTTCGATTGTGGCCCAGAGCGGCGGCGTCGGCGAACTGATTCATCAGGGATTTTCGCAAATGGACATCGGAACACGGATTTATGCCTCCAACGGCAATGCAAGCGATATATCCATTACCGAAATCCTGGAATATCTGGGCGATGACGAAGGAACCCGCGTGATTGCGCTGTACGTGGAGAGCCTGTCCGATCCCAAAGCCTTCATGGATGTGGCAAAAAAAGTGGCGGCCAAAAAAACCATACTGGCCATGAAGGCCGGCAGAACAGCCGAAGGCGCCAAAGCATCCTCGTCTCATACGGGCGGGCTGGCCAAAACAGATATCGCGATCGAGCTGATTTTTGAAAAACTGGGCATCCTGACATTCCGGGATGAGGGTGAGTTGTGCCAGGCGGCTGCGGCGTTTGCCGCGCAGCCCGTTCCCGCGGGAAACCGTGTGGGGATCATTACCAATACGGGCGGGCCTGCGGTGATTGCAACGGATGTTCTGGTGGACGCGGGAATGCAGATCCCCACGTTGTCTGAAAAAGCAATGTTGGAGCTGAAAGGGAAACTCTTTGCCGAGGCCGCATTCAGCAATCCTGTTGACGTATTGGCAACTGCTGATGGCGGTCATTTTCGAGCTGCGATGGATGTGATGATGGCAGAAGATCATATCGACAGTCTCTATATCAATTTTGTCACCCCGTTTTTTGTGGATACGGAAAAAATCGCCCATCAGATCGCCGAAGTAAACAGGCAGAGGAAAAAGCCCATTGTATGCAATCTCATGACAGATCCCCGGCAATGGATGGGGACTGTGAATATTCTGAAATCCGGTGGCGTTCCATGCTATAGCTTTCCCAGTACGGCAGCGAGGGCGCTGGCGGCTTTAAGCCGGTACGGCGCGTTGCGATCGAGAAACATCGGTGAAGTAAAACGGTTCTCCGATGTGAATTCCTCCCGTGTGGAGGGGATTCTGAAAAATGCGGCCGCTGCGGGTCGCAATATGTTGTCAGCCGGTGAAGTTTATCCGATACTGGATGCCTACCGGATCCACTGCGCGGCTTGGAAAATGGCCGATACAGTCGCTG
>JAHJJB010000026.1 GCA_018823005.1 Pseudomonadota bacterium
CCAAGCAAAAAGGACTACAGGAAGTATAATATAAAAACCGTTTCCGGTCCCGATGATTATGCTTCCATGGAAGAAGTTGTCTATCGCCGCTACAGAAGGCTGGTTGAAGAAGAGCAGTCTTTGCCCCAGCTCATCATCATTGACGGTGGAAAAGGTCAGCTCAATGCTGCTGCCAAAGCACTGAAAAAACTTGAATTGTACGGAAAGATCGCCATTCTTAGTATTGCAAAAAAACTTGAGGAATTATATTATCCCGGCGATCCCGTACCGCTTTACCTCGATAAAAACAGCGAAACCCTCAGGCTGATACAACATATCAGGAACGAAGCACACAGGTTTGGAATTAACTTCCACCGGGATAAGCGATCAAAGCAGTTTATATCGTCGGAACTTGAAAACATCAGGGGAATAGGGGATAAGAGTATAGAATTGCTGCTTGGGAAATTCGGATCGGTGCAGAAAATCCGGAATGCCGGGGAGAAAGAGCTTGCCGCAATTGTTGGCAACGCAAAAGCCAGGTTGATAACAGATTACTTAAAGGCAGCGGAATAACCTCTTTTTATGGTTTTTCTCTTGAATACCGGATGGTTTCCCTTATCATTTTGCTGTCAACCATCCCCTCAACAACCGCCGTAACAGAATCAAAAGCAGGTATTTCATATATGATCCGCTGAGGCCAGTCGTGCTCAGAATTTTCAAAGATGTAATGTTTTCCGTCAATCTTTGATACCAGTCTGAACCGGGTGATCTCTTTGCCCAGCGGGGTCGGAACGGTGGGAATGTAGAAAATATCCCCTCCCTCTCTTTTAACAATGATGGATTCGCAAAAGATGGTATCCCCGTTATCCAGAATTATCCCCCTTCCCTCATACAGGGAATCATTGCTTTTTTCCCAGACTTCATAGAGTTGTACAGAATCGGTTATCTGTTCCCATTTTCCCTCAATCCACTCAAGGGCAGGAACTTCATCTCTGATCTTTTGGCCGGATTCTTTGCATGAAAAAAAGAAAACGGATAGCATCAGGCATAATATCAGGATTCTCATTATTGATTGTTTGTTTATGCGAATTTAGCTAAGAATGACTAATAATCAAATCATAAAAGTGATTATAATAAAACTGGCATGATTTATGCAAAATTTCACCGAATATAAATCTGCAACCTAATATATACTGACATGAAAGCAAAAAAATCAATAAAGGCTAATCTGGAAAAAAAAAAGAGGCCTTTTTTTTCAGTTGGGACTTGTTGCCGTTCTTATAATGGTGCTTGCAGCATTTGAATGGACCAGTTCCGAAATCAATCTGTCTGAAAATCTCTTCATTGCCAGCAATGATGGAAGCATTGAAGAAATTATCCCGATTACAAAACCAGAACCGGTAAAAAAACCTGAAATCCCAAAAATAGTTGAAATTAAAATTGTCCCTGACGATGTGGAAGATATTCCCGATCTTAAGGTATTTGACCCGGAGGTTAATCTGGATGACTCCATGGACTACACCATGCCGGAGCCTGATCCCGATCCTGAAATCCCTATGCCGGTCGGTTATTATTTTGTTGAGGAAAAACCGGAATTCAAAGGAGGTGAAACTGAAATGTTCAGGTTTATTCAGAAAAACACTGTATACCCTGAAGTCCCAAAGTCAAATGGAGTTGAGGAGGTTATTTACGTTGGCTTTGTTATTGAAACCGACGGAACCGTATCTGAAGTCAAATTATTAAGGGGAGAAGATCCTTTTCTGGTTAAGGAGGCTTTGCGCGTTGTAAATTTGATGCCAAAGTGGAGCGCAGGCAAACAACAGGGTGTTCCGGTCAGGGTTTCATTCCAGCTTCCGATAAGATTTAAACTGTACTAGCACCTTTGCGCCAATCTATATATACCGTTTCAGCAGCGGCAGGCCGGCATCCCCGGCCTTTTTTTTGTCTTAAGATCCAGCATCCACAAAAAAAAGAACTGGAATTTGAAATAAATGAACCGACGCATGGAGACGAATGCCGGGCTATATTAAAACCCTGTCAGACTTAATCTTCGCAGACTGTCTCTTGCGGATTCTGATAAACTGAAATCATATCCGTAAAGTGCATTTTCCCATTCACCATACATAGGATTAGGAATAATCAGGTATTTTGTACCGAAATCAGC
>JAHJJB010000264.1 GCA_018823005.1 Pseudomonadota bacterium
GCCGAATCGGACTCTTCCACAGCCAGATTAAACATGATTTCGCTTTCTTCAAAATCTGTGGCAAGCTTATTGAAACTGGCTATCTTGCTTGAAAGAAGACTTCTTTCTTTAAGAAGCGGTGTCGCTTTCTCATGGCTTTCCCAGAAATTATCTTTTGAAATAAGGAATTCGATCTCTTTTAATCTTTTTTCTTTGTTATCTAAGTCAAAGATAGCCTTTCAGCTCGATTATTTTCTGGTTTATATCTTTTATGTTCTGCTTAAGTTCTAAAGACATGTCACTACCTCCTGCGTTTTGAGAAATTTGTTTTTATCAGTAAAGTTAATGCCGCAGCGGCAAGGCATATAAATGCGAAAAGATCGCCGAACCGCGTGTAAAGAGTTATTTCCTTTAATATCGGGACATTTCTTGTCATAACTGCGTCTTCAAAAATTGGTGTGGATGCTATAATCCTTCCAGAAGGATCTATAAATCCGCTAATCCCCGTATTTGCCGCCCTGACCAAGGCCCGCCTGTTTTCAACAGCCCTGAAAACAGCCATAGAAAAATGCTGATATGGGGCGCTTGTTTTTCCGTACCAGGCATCATTTGTAATATTTACAAGTAAGCCTGCGCCATTTTTGACTTCAGCTCTTGACAGGTACGGGAATATCAGTTCGTAGCATATCAGCACGCCCAGGCTATGACCGTTCAAACTAATGGTGGTACCTTTTTTGCCCGGCCTGAAATCGCCCACATTTTCAACTATCTTTCCAAGAAAAGGCAGCCATTTTTTTAAAGGCACATATTCGCCGAAAGGGACGAGATGGACTTTATCATATTTTCCGGAAACTTTCCCATCCGGGCCAATCAGATATGCGCTGTTGTAATACTCAATATTATCCTTAACCGGTATAAATGAAGGACTGCCTATCAAAAAGCTTACCCCGGTTTCAGCAACTCCCATCTGAACCTTTTCTGTCAGGGCAGTATCATACAGAAAATAAAAGGGGGCTGCTGTTTCAGGCCATACAACAAGATCCGGTTTTTCTGCAATGACAGACCCGGATAAATCCAGGTATTTTTTTGTAGCTGAATACTGTAATGCAGGGTCCCATTTTTCTGATTGTTCAATGTTCCCCTGTATTACTGAAACCCGTGTCTTATGAGAAGCCGAAACAATTTTATCCGTTGTTTCTATACGGATTTTACCATAAAACCAGACAATTGTCAGTGCAAAGAGAAATATGAGCGCAGATGACGCAAAATGGACTCCTGAAACCTTTTTCCCCTGCCAGCCTGATTTAGTCAGGTATAGAAAACCAATAAAAACCGCTGCATTGGACAATACAAGCAGGAAAGATACTCCATATGGACCTAATATATCTGAAACCTGTATTATATGCAATAACTTATACTGGGAATATGCGATCAGCTCCCATGGAAAACCTGTAAACAGAAAGGACCTGATATATTCAAGCGAAACCCACAGAGCAGGAATCATGATGGAAAGCATTAAAGGTTTCACTGTTATCCGTGTTAATGCACCGGAAAATAAACCGATATAGAGCGACAGATAGAATGAAAAAAGAAACAGTATAGGTATTGACAGGTAAACGGGAAGATGGCCATATGTTTCCATTGTGTAGGAAAGCCAGTAGAGGAGTGTAATGTAATGAACAAGACCGGTAATCAACCCGATCTTAAAGCCGTCTTTGAATTGCAGGTCTTTTGCGGCAATAAGAAGAGGGGTAAGTGCAAACCAGGCAAGCCATGAAAGGCCGGTTTGAGGGAAAGAACCTGTGAGGAGTATACCGCTTATTATGGCTAATATTATTTTTTTCTTGTCAATCTTCTGCAAGATGAAATTTCTTTTTCGGGGCTGTGCCAAACTATTTAATTATTATGGAGCTGGTATTCGCTTTAGCGCCATCACCTATTGCCACATTTGTCACATTTGAGGCTTTCCCCTCGTTTACGATCACCCCTTTTACGTCGGACCCTTCAATCTTAACAGTCCCAAGGTTTGCTTCACTTCCTGTTCCTATGGCAATATTTGTCACGTTGTTTCCGGAAAACTTATTAATAATGACGCTTCCCTGTGATATGTTGGACCCTATTGAACCCCCCAGTTCATTTTGAATCTGATTGATTTCATCTGCCGGGATTTTTTCAACGGGAGACGGAAGAGAGTCTTTCTTGACAATTGTTTTTTCATAATCGGCAAGCATTGTGATCTTATCCGGCCATAATGTATTTGTAACTTCAAGGCTTGTTTTTGCAAGAGCTGATATTTCTGTAATGCCGGGTTTAGCCGTTACGACAAAATCGGATCCCCTGACTCCCATGACAGCAGTTTTTGTTTTTACTTTAAACTCCGAGGAGTTGAAATTGGACAGTTTCGTCACCAGGAAGCGGGCTTTCCCGATTAGCATGTTAAAAAAAGAGGATCTTTTTTTCTTTTTTGAATCATAAACGCTTTTTGTAAGTTCAAGCTTTGTTCCTGAAGCAAGAATTAATTTGCTTTCGTCATTCAAAAGAATCTCAATACGTCCCTTTTCCTGTGTGATAACGGTATCCTGTTCAAAAACAGGAAGCTCTTTTTCTGCCTTGTATCCCGATGCATCTCCAGAATGAATTATGATAACGCTTTCCTGCACGGAAAGAACTTTTCCAATGACAGGTTTCTTGCCCGGAGCAAATTTGTCTTTAATGACGAGTTTCTTAGGCAACATGTTTTCAGCAAGTGAAAATCCGGAACCAAGGGTAATAAACAACGTTACAAAGACGAGGATGATAAAAAAATTGCAGAACTTCCGGCCAGTAATTTTATTGTAATTCATTATCTTCCTTTCTCCAGCTAATCAGGCTTTTATTCTTCATCCGACAAATTGAGGGTGACAAATCAGAGTCATTTTAGGGGTAGCTGATATCATAATTTACTTAATTCCGCAACCGGGTACTTTTTTAAATAATGGTGCGCTCCCCGAGATTTCCGTAACGGTGGTAGCTGTTGCATATGCTTTGCTCATGGAAATAGTGTAAAAGTTCGATTCTTCCCTCCATAACTACCTTTGTTCTTGAAATATAAAAACCTGTTTTCGCGGCTTCCTGAAAAAGCTCAAAAGGAACCCGGTCAGGGGCGGCATAGCGGATGCGCTGTATATTTCCTATCATCCCGGCAATATCCTGGTCTGACTGACGGATAACCGGTGCATCCTGCAGAAATGATTTTCCTTCAGTGCCCGCTAAAAAAGATGTCGCACTGTTATTCATTTCAGCAGGAATGCTTACGATAAGACCACATCTTGCAATCTTTACGGCGGCTATGCGCGCAAGGATATCAAAAAGCGAGTCATCTTTATGCAGCCGTACCGCAACTCTGCCTACAGGAAGGTAGCGAACTATATTATCCTGCCCGCGCAGGTGAAAATAATCTTTTTCCGTGAAAAATTCCAGCTCGGCATTGAAGAGGTAACTTTTTATCGCACGTATTGTTTTATAGATATCGTCTTTAAACTGACTGAATTCACCCCATTTTAATTTCAGACTCCATTCCTTTGCAAGTCGCAACATAGCATGGTCGGAATGTATGGCGCCGGTTTCAGGATATGATATATCCTCAAAATTCATAAACTGGGCTGCATAATTGGGTCCGCCTGCTTTGATACCGGCTCCTATTGCCGATTTTCCCATGCCGCCGAAGGGCTGACGAAGAACTATAGCGCCTGTTGTGCCCCTGCTGATATAAAGGTTGCCGGCTTTTATCTCTTCCGTCCATAATTTTTGCTCCCGCTTGTCAAGGCTTTCAAGCCCCGAAGTGAGGCCGTAACCTGTCTGGTTTACAAGTTGAATGGCATGGTCAAGATCATTTGCGCACATAACACCGAGTATTGGACCAAAAAATTCGGTCATATGTGTGTAAGAGCCTGGGCTCACTCCCCATTTTATGCCTGGAGTCCACATAAAGGGATTGCCGTCGATATTTTCAGGCTCAAGAATCCATGATTCTCCGGGCTCGAGCTTCTCCATCGCACTTTTGAGATCACCTGCAGGAGGATGGATAAGAGGGCCCATTTTATTTTCAAAATTCCATGCTGATCCGACCATAAGACTTTTTGCCGCGTCAATAAGCTGCTTTTTGAAGTTTTCGTCTTCATAGACCTCTTTTTCAAGAATCAGAAGGGACGTAGCCGAGCATTTCTGGCCGCCGTTGCTGAATGCCGAGTTGAGGACATTCTTTATAGCCTGATCCCTGTCTGACATTGCAGTAACTATGGTTGCATTTTTGCCGCCGGTTTCAGCAGCAAGGAATACTCCCGGCCTTTCTTTTAATATTTTAAGGCCGGTTTCTGTTCCTCCGGTTAAGATTATGAAATCTACATCCGGATGGTTCGCAAGCTTTGATCCTGCGCCTGATCCCGTGCATGGGATGAACTGCAGGATATTTTTTGATATACCGGCTTTCCAGAAACACCGGCAAAGAACCCATGCAGCAAGTACTGCTTCCGATGAAGGCTTGAATATTACCGTGTTGCCTGCCGCAAGGGAAGAGACAATCCCGCCGCAGGGTATTGCAACAGGAAAGTTCCACGGGGAAATCACGAGGCCGACCCCTTTCCCCGAGCACCTGATATTTTCAATACCGGCGAAAGTTCCGGCGGCATAGGGATAATATTCCGCAAAATCGACAGCTTCTGAAACTTCAGGGTCGGCTTCGGCGAATATCTTGCCGGTGTTGGCAGCCGATGCTCCTATAAGATCTCCCC
>JAHJJB010000265.1 GCA_018823005.1 Pseudomonadota bacterium
CGAGATGTATTTGATCGTTTCGATAACCCCTTTATTTCCTGCGAATCAAATTATTTTCTTGACTATTTATGAGCATATGCCCATAATGAGTATCAATGAGGCGCTATTATGACAAGACCCAAATATTGCAGAAAAATAGGCTGCATTCCGGATGTAAATTATTATAAACCAAGGGGCATTCCAGCTTCCCTGTTGGAAGAAGTTGTTTTGACCCTGGATGAGTTTGAGGCAATAAAACTTGCCGATTTCGAAGGTTTATATCAGGAACAAGCGGCTGTTAAGATGGATATATCACGACAGACATTTGGCCGGATTATCGATTCGGCACACAAAAAAGTTGCAGATGTATTGATTCACGGGAAAGCCTTAAAAATTGCAGGGGGTGAAGTCAGAGTCGGAAACATGGCAACTAAACAGCAGGTTGTTTAAAATATTATCTTAAGGAGAAAGACAAAAATGAAAATCGCATTGCCGTCAAAAGAAAACAGGATAGACGACCATTTTGGTCATTGTGAATATTTTACACTATTCACAGTTAACGATAATAACGAGATTATTTCCGAAGATATAGTTGACTCTCCGGCAGGCTGCGGCTGCAAGTCGAACATCGCCCAGACATTATCTCTGATGGGTGTAAAGATAATGCTGGCCGGAAATATGGGGGAAGGAGCTGTAAATGTTTTAGGCAGTCACGGGATAAAAGTTTTCAGAGGTTGCTCCGGTGAAATTAAAACGGTTATAAAAAATTATCTTGATGGCAAATTGATAGATTCAGGCATTATGTGTCATGAACATCAACATGAATGTCATTCAGGCACCACTCTCCCGGAGTCATGATGACGGTCTGCCCAGACTTCCCGATACCAGACCCTTCTCCTTGACACACCGATGATTGTCCCTATATTTAAATAAAGGCTTTAAAAAAAACCAGATATTTATGTTGCTTAAGGAGAAGGGAATGAAACCTTTTAAAATAATACAGATTGTGCTGATTCTTATGGCTGCAGGAGCTTTGGCTTATGCCGTAACGCTTTCCGATAATTCTAAAGACAAAAAAGGCAGGGATACTGTCATGAATGAAAAACAGAATAATTTACAAATAGCTACATTTGCCGGCGGATGTTTCTGGTGCGTGGAAGCGGACTTCGAGAAGATCGATGGTGTAGTGGAGGTGATATCGGGTTACAGCGGAGGCCATAAGGAGAACCCGACATATGGTGAAGTGTCGGCAGGAGTCACTGGGCATGTGGAGGCAGTACAGGTAATTTATGATTCCGGAAAAGTTTCATACAAGGAACTGCTTAGCTTTTTCTTCCGGCATGTGGATTCGACCGACGCTGGAGGCCAATTTGTCGACAGAGGAGAACAATACAGGTCCGCCATATTTTACCATGATGAAGAACAAAAACGTCTGGCGGAAGAATCCAAAAAAGAGATTGAAAAATCAGGATATTTAAACAAACCGGTTGTAACTGATATTTTAAAATTCACAAACTTTTACAAGGCGGAGGATTACCATCAGGACTATTATAAAAATCATCAGACCAAATATAAATATTACCGGTGGAATTCCGGCCGGGATCAGTTTATCAAAAAGATATGGGGAGAAGAGAAAATACCGGCTCCCGGCACCTCTATTAACGCTAAATACAAAAAACCCGGTGACGATGTTATCAGGAAAAAACTGACCCCTCTGCAGTACGAGGTAACCCAGAAAGACGGCACAGAACCGCCGTTTAATAATGAATACTTGAATAACAAAAAAGAAGGGATTTATGTTGATATCGTCTCGGGTGAGCCTCTTTTCAGCTCTCACGACAAGTACGATTCGGGAACCGGCTGGCCAAGTTTCACCAAGCCCCTTGAGACGGCAAATATCGTGGAAAAAGAAGACCGCGGACTGTTCACTGTCCGCACTGAGGTGCGGAGCAAACATGGCGACTCTCATCTCGGCCACGTTTTCCCGGACGGACCGAAGCCCACAGGCCTGAGGTACTGCATGAACTCAGCCTCTCTCCGCTTCATTCCGAAAGAAGACCTTGAAAAAGAAGGTTATGGTGAGTATCTGAAACTTTTTAAATAAAAACAATAACCGCCATTTCTGGATGGAAACTATTTTACCTTTCGTGTCGCTGGCATAAGCAGCAGGAATAAGAATCTTAGCCTGTTAAAGTCAGGATATGCCCCGACGCCTATACGGATCTTATCCTGATCCACATTTCTTGTCATAGTCCTGAGAATTCTGTCCCATATCGAAAAAATCGTTCCGTAATTGCTGTCCCTTTCCCTGATTACGACTGAATGATGTATACGGTGCATTGAGGGAGGCACAAAAAGCAGCCAGTACCATCTCTCAAACCTCTCCGATACCCTGAGACTGCTGTGCTGAAACTGTGCTGTTGCCAGGACAAGCACATCAAAGACCAGCAGACCCACAATATCTGCACCCAGAAACAGGATAATAGATGCCTTTATAAGGGCAGAGATGGCAAGTTCCCCGAAGTGGAACCTTGTAGCCGTTGAGACATCCATGTTCAGATCACTGTGATGAACCCTGTGGAATCTCCAGAAAAAAGGCACAACATGATTAAGAAGGTGCCATATATAGAGAAGAAAATCCATTATGATTACGGTCAAAAACAGCTTGAGCAGGAAGTGAAACTCGAAGATGTAAAAAAGCCCCGTTCTCACTCTGCCGGCGTAGGCAATGCTGGCTGAAAGAACAGGGGCGAGAGACAGGGTCAGCAGAATGTTGTTAACAAGTGTTATGCCGAGGTTATCCAGCCATCTTTTGACCCTCGGCAAAGAGGGTTCTCTGTACGGTCTTAAAATCTCAAAAACACATAGAACAATAAGTACCGAGACGTAACAGGCAATTCTGACAAGAGACTGATTTATTTCAGGCGGGCTCATGAAGGCCGGCTCCTCCTCTTCCATGGCGGGAAACGCCAAGCTTCTCCTTAAGGCCAGACAGTCGCTCGCGGGGTTTATCGTTCTTTAAGGCAATCTCAAAAGCCCGTTTTGAACCGATCAGTATCACCATTTTACTGCCCCTTGTTATGGCAGTATACAAAAGATTTCTTTGAAGCAGCATATAATGTTCCGTCACAAGCGGAATAATGACAACCGGATATTCGGAACCCTGTGATTTATGTACTGATATTGCGTACGCAGGAGATATTTCGTCCAATTCCTCATAGCCGTAATCAACGATCCTGTCATAATAATTCACGGAAAGGTTTTTCTTTTTCTCGTCAATTGACACTATCGAACCGATATCCCCGTTGAATACTTCCTTCTGGTAGTTGTTCCTCAAATGCATTACCTTGTCACCCTCTTTAAATGAGCTTCCCATAACCTGAATAAGAGCAGGACGAGGGTTAAGGGCCGTCTGCAACACCTGGTTCAGGTTTAAGGTTCCGGCAACCCCTTTGTGCATTGGAGTCAGCACCTGAACATCGTTAACAGGATCAAAACCGAAGAAGCGGGGAATAATTTTTTTACAAAGATCGACAATAACAGGGCCGATAAGGTCAGGTCTGTTCTTCTCGATAAAACAGAACTCCGATATACCGGCTGAGGTCTCCGGTTCATGAAAAAGAGGGAACTCTCCCTGGCATACCCTGTGGGCATTAATGATAATGGGGCTTTCTTCTGCCTGCCTGAATATTTTGCTTAAGTAAAATACGGGGATCTTTTCCGAGCCTATCATGTCCGACAGAATATTTCCCGGGCCCACTGAAGGAAGCTGGAAGATATCACCGACAAGTATAAGCGCAGCGGTAACAGGAACCGCCTTTATGAGGCTATACATAAGGATAGTATCAACCATTGATGCCTCATCTATTATTACGGCTTCGGCATCTATTGGATTGTCCTGGTTCTTATCAAAAAAACCGTCAATTGCATTATATCCCAGAAGCCTGTGTATGGTCTGGGCTTTCCGCCCTGTTACTTCCGACAGGCGCCTCGCGGCTCTGCCGGTTGGAGCGGCAAGCTCGACCTTTTTCCCTACTGAGTCGAATATTGCGGCAACAGATCTTATGAGAGTTGTTTTGCCCGTGCCGGGTCCTCCTGTTATCACTGCTATCCGGTGGGAAAATATTCCTCCAATCACATTTATCTGCTCATCCGAAAGTTTTATTGCAAGTTTTTTCTGAACCTTTGCCGTTATTTCATCAGCATCAATACTTAACGTGTTGACGGGAATGGATAAATATGCAAGAAGGCGGTCTGCAAGGCCGGTTTCAGCCTGATGCAATTCTTTCAGATAGACAGCGTCTGTTTCAAAATGTCCGGATTTATTCTCGACAACAATATCTCCTGTATCAGACAGGAAGCCTACCCCGTCGACTACAGCATCATATTCAATCTGAAAATAATTTCTGCAATTATCAATCAGCTTTCTTCCGTACAAAAAGACATGCCCGTCATTCGCCCCCTGCTCCAATAAATGAATAATACATGCCCTGACTCTTTCCGGTTTATCCTGCAAAAAACCCAGTTTTCCTGCGATGGCGTCTGCAATATAAAAACCGGCTCCAGGAATATCTTTGGCAGCGCAATAAGGGTCCTCCCGGAGAATATCGACTGCATTATCGCCATAGGCTTTCAAAATCTTGCCGCAATATGAGGTTTTAACTCCCATCTCCTGGAGAAACTGCATCAGGCTTCTGACGGAATGGTGGTCTTTCCAGGCATTCCGGATTAAAGCGGATTTTGCTTTTCCAATACCTGAGATTTCAAGAAGCCTTTCAGGATGTTTTTCTATCACCTCCAGACTCATCGGACCGAAATAGTCGACTATCCTTCCGGCCAATGAAGGGCCTATCCCTTTGATGATACCTGATTCAAGGTATTTTTTTATTCCATCAACAGTCCCTGGAAGAGTCACCTCGTAAGTTTTGATCCTCAGCTGCTGACCGTATCTCGGATGGGTTTCCCAACTCCCGCTTATTTTGAGGGATTCACCCGGACTGACAGCCGCCATGAAACCGACAACAGTAATAGGGTTTTCCACTCCCGGAGTTTTAATTTTAGCGATTGTATAGTGGTTTTCTGCATTGAAATACGAGACATGATCGAGATGGCCTTCGATAATCGTCTCAAAAAAATCAGCATTCATAATGAGCAATTATCCGGACAATTATCCACATTGGCAATTATCCATCCGGCCGCTTCATAAAGATCACGGGCAATATAATCGGGGTAAATTTTCTTTTCTTCCAGTACAGAGACGGCCTGTTGATAATTACCTGTTTTAACCAGTACGGCAAATCTGCATCCGGCTCTTCTTGCGCATTCAATATCTTTGGCGCTGTCACCAACCATAGCAGTGTTCTTTAAAGCTATTCCATATTTTTTCTGAGCTTCAAAAATAAGCCCCGGCTCCGGCTTCCGGCATTTACATCCGTCTTCAGGTTTATGGGGACAGAAAAATATCTCTTTTATTTCTCCGCCGCTTTCCCTTACAGCTTTTTTCATCATGGCATGAGTGAACTCAAGATCATCCAGAGAAGCCATTTTGCGGTTAATTATCGACTGGTTTGTAATGACCACTACGGAATAATTATATTCTGCCAAAATTTTTATGGCATCAAGGCTTCCCGGAATAAACTCAAATTCCGACCAGCTCTTCACATAATCCGGTGAATCCCTGTTGATAACCCCGTCTCTGTCCAGGAAAATATATTTGCCGTTCATTATTCAGCTACCGTAAAGACGTCGTTGTATCCGTCTTTTTTCAGGATTTCTTCATATTCGGCCGTCTTTTTAAGATCCTGGCACCTTCCGACCCTGACCCTGTAATAGGTTCTGTCCCCGCCGTCATAAATCACGATATGTGCATTCTGGTATTTTTCGTCGAGCTTGGTCTTTAGCCTTTCGGCGTTGTTTTTATCAATAAAGGCCCCGACCTGGAATGTGAAATTGCCTGAATAATAATCTACAGGAACAACCCTGCCGGTGCCCGGCGTTATCTCCTGGCCTATGGCGACTATCTCGACCCTGGCGGTTCCAGGTCCCACGACTCCGATTCTTCTTGCAGCTTCATAGGAAAGATCAATTATTCGCCCCTGCACGAACGGGCCTCTGTCATTGACCCTGACCTCCGTTTCCTTATTGTTTTCCATATTGAAAACTTTAACACGTGTGCCCAGAGGAAGGGTTTTATGGGCAGCAGTCATATCATGCATATTGTATATCTCGCCGTTGGAAGTTTTTTTCCCGTGAAAATCGGACCCGTACCATGATGCTATTCCGCGCTCGGTATAGCCTTTCGAGTCAGGAACAGGCTGATACCATTTTCCAAAAACCTGATACGGTTTCGGATACCCGGGTGTGACTGCAGGTTGTCTTTGTGTGCCTGCAGGAAGAATACTTGAAGGAGGCCTGGCGGTTGAACAGCTGCACAATAAGAAAAGAACCAGGACCCAGAGATGGAAATATTTTATGCCGGTTGATTTTTTCTCAAATTTCATCAGATTTATTTTTGATTAACACGTAATAAGTCAATTTTTCACTCGAAGGCACGAAGAAAGGCCTATTTAAAACATTCAGGTTTTTCTTTGTGTCCTCCGTGATCTTTGTGTGAGAACGATTTTTTCGAAGCCGTCATTTTTCGATCGCAATCTTGAGAACATCAAGCATGCTTTCAACAAAGTAAAACTTTATATCCTTCTGTACCTTTTTAGGAATATCCTCAAGATCTTTTTGATTCCATTTAGGTAAAATAATGGTTTTAATTCCTATACTGTGGGCGGCAAGGACCTTCTCTTTTACTCCGCCCACAGGAAGCACCTGCCCTCTTAAAGTTATCTAACCTGTCATGGCAAGATTCTGTCGAACCGGTTTGTTTACCAAAAGAGAAAATAATGCCGTCAGCATTGTCACACCTGCCGAAGGTCCGTCTTTAGGGATTGCTCCTGCCGGAACATGTATGTGAATATCATGGGTTTCAAAATAATCTTCGGGGATA
>JAHJJB010000266.1 GCA_018823005.1 Pseudomonadota bacterium
CAAATATCCGGTAGTGAGCTGGTATCTCGATTTCGGCATGGTGCGCGATTACTGGGGCAGCGATCGCAAATACCACCACACCGCGCCGATCAACATGGTCTACGCTCTTCGCGAGGCGCTGCGCATTATAGCCGAGGAGGGCCTGGAGGCGCGGTTTGTCCGGCACCGGCTGAATCACAGCGCCCTGGGGGCTGGTATCGAGACAATGGGGCTTTCCATGCTTGTGCCAGAGAAAGAGCGGCTGCCGATGCTCAACTCTGTCCGTATCCCGGACGGCGTCAACGATCTCAAGGTGCGCAAGGCGCTCCTGAATGACTTTACCATCGAGATCGGCGGCGGATTGGGCCAGTTCGCCGGCAAGGTGTGGCGCGTCGGCCTCATGGGCCACTCCTGCCGACGCAAAAACGTCTTCCTGTTCCTTTCCGCGCTTGAGGCCGTGCTGAAAGCGGAGGGGTTCAAAGCGAGACCGGGCGCCATCGATGCGGCAAACGCGATTTATTCGGCTTAATAGGAAGGATAAGGCATGAGGCGAGAGCAAGTGACAAGTAAATAGTGACGAGTGACAAGAGGTGGGGAAATAGGGTTTAGGGGCAAGGGTTTTGGAGCAAGATTGAAGCTCCCCGCAGCAAGCTACGGGGAATCTTCGACCGTAAGGACTTTTTATCTTTTTTGGATTCGCTCGCTAACCCCCATTGCAAGCAACGAGGAATGCGCTCGCTGTTTCGGTTCAATAACCGACAACTGTTAACCGGAAACTGATAACTGATAATATTCTGTAAATCCTGTCCAAACATAAAATCAAATTAACTCGGCGGTCTGAAGGATCTCTTTGATCTTATGTTTTTCTTCTTCCTTTAACGGGAGCAGGGGTGATCGCACATGGCCGCCCTGATACCCCATCAAATCGGCGGCATACTTTAACCCGGCAATGCCATAGGTGGCAGTTACAGCGTTATTGACCGGGAATATTCTGAAGTAAAGCTTCCTGGCAGCGTCATGATTGCCCTTGTCAAAGGCCGCCTGTATCGCGCTGCATTCATTGGGCGCGCAATTGGCCACTGCAAAAATTCCGGCTTTTACCCCCAGCGTAAGAGCCGGATACCAGGCTGAAAGCGTACCGGTCATCAGATTAAAACCCTTGTCGATTACAGAGGAAAACGCAACCAGCTGCGGAACATTGCCGGTGCTGTCTTTCATGCCTAAAATGTTGGGGTGTTTGCTTAAAATCCGGACGGTATTGACCGTTACATTGATATGCGTAAATGCGGTCACGTTGTAGATCATCACCGGAATCCTGGTGTGGTCGGCAACTTCGGTAAAGAATCTGATCTGGGCCTCTTCATTCATTTTGGAATGATAGTAGGAAGGCGTCAGAATCAGGGCGGCATCCACCCCCAGATCCGCGGCTTTGTTGGTCAGGGCAATGGTTTCCCGGGCCGATTCAACGCCGGTTCCAGCCAGAATCATGCGGCCTTTCCTGGCATGCTTGACAGTCAGTTTGATCAGCTTGGTTTTTTCGGCTTCATTCAAATAAACGGTTTCGCTGTTTGATCCCAGAACCAGATATCCTGCCAGCTTGTCTTTATTCCAGCTTTCCATATTCCGGATGTGCTTGTCATAGTCAACATCACCGTTTGCTTTAAAAGGGGTAAGCATGGGAGGGATAACTCCCTTAATCTGTTTTTTCGCCATTAAAAAATTCCTCTTGAACCCTCGAATCCCGGGTATCTCTTTTCTGATTAATTGGGAAGAAAAACCTTATTTTCCCGGTTTGTCCTGAACCGGTGCTCCCGCCTGTGCAGTCTCAATAACTGCAATTCTTTCACGGACCCACTCTATTTTAAGTCTTATCAGTTCTGATTCTATCGTGTCCGGCCCAAGGGCCTTTGCCCTGTTCAAATATTCAAGCGCAGCTTTCAGTTCTGTGATTGTATCTTTACTTATGGCAATATCAGCTTTGTAAAGAAGAACCATTCTGTCAATCCTGTCAAGGCGGATACTAGCCTCTTTCTGAAGATCAGGAGTTATTGCAAAGGATAATGACTTATTCAGGTATGTTCTTATTCCGTCAAAGTCGGGGAGACCGGGTACATCCAGCACAGCGTCAGCCTTATCGATATAATATTTTGTGATGTATGGGAAAATCTCTTCACGATCATATACCTTCTTTGCGGGGCTCGGCGGCTGTGCACCGGGCATTATAATAAACAGTTCTTTTCCCAAAGGAGAGAATCTTCCCTTCGAAATTTCGACAGCTCCAGCCTTATATTTAACGTAGTAGTTATTTCTGTTTGAATGGCTGGTTATTATGGTTATGAAAAGTAAAATGGCAAGGACGATAATAAAAATGTATTTTTTCATCTTACCGATTCCATATTCCTTTTGGATAAACTAATATAAGTCCATGGCCGCAAATTTTATAGGTGATATCTATTGAGAAATTCACTTTGATTTTATATAAAGTATGCATCATGTTTTGTAAACATTTTTATACCTGCAATTAGAGCTTTGAACCGCAATTAAACGAAGAAAGGCAGCGCAACTTGAAGAAAGAGGGTAAAATGGATGAAGATGATCTTAAATTAAAAATGGAGCGTCTTAAATCCGCCATAAAGGGATATGATTCTCTTGCCATTGCATTTTCAGGTGGTACGGACAGCACTTTCCTGCTTGCCGTTGCTCATAAGATATTAGAAAGAAAAGTTATTGCGATTACCGCAAAATCCCAGGTTCATCCTGTAAGGGAAACAGATCTTGCGGTGAAATATACAAAAAAACACGGAATTGAGCATATAATAATACAATCAAATGAATTGAACATTCCCGAATTTACCGCAAACAACAGGGACAGGTGCTATATATGCAAAAGAAATCTTTTCCCGCGGATGATGAAAGCAGCGTCAAAAAAAGGAATAAGAGACCTTGCCCATGGTGCAAATACAGATGATATTAAGGATTTTCGTCCAGGTTTTTCAGCCGCTCATGAGCTGGGAATAGTGGCTCCCATGATAGAAGCCGGACTTTCAAAGGGGGATATAAGGCTTCTTTCAAAAAAAATGCGTCTTGGAACCTGGAACAAACCAGCTATGGCCTGCCTTGCAACACGGATACCCTATGGCACACCTGTCACAAAAGAAAGCCTTAAAATGATTGAAAAAGCTGAGTATTCCCTGGCAGATCTTGGCTTTGGCGCCTGCCGTGTCAGGCATCACGGAACTCTCGCAAGAATTGAACTGGCAAGGGAAGACTTTGAGAGAATGATAAATGAAAAAATGAGAAAATCAGTGATTGAAAAAATGAAAAAGGCTGGATATCTTTATGTTTCAATGGATCTTGAAGGTTATATTCAGGGAAGTATGAACAGATGAGCATGACTGAAAAAACGGAAACAGCCGGTGAAAATGAAAATTTTGTTGCTCTCATCCAGGCAGCCATAGAGAATTCAATGATGAAAAAGCAAATACTTGCGATTGTTCAGCTTGATAGTTTCAACAGGGCATCGCTGCTCGGGACATACGTAACTTCACTTCAGCTTCAGGGTGCGCCATCAGAGCTTATTGAAGCATTGAACTGCCTTAAGGAGGACGTGATAGCGGAAAAAACCAGAGAGATTCTGTTAAATGAAAACCTTGCCAAAAGCTCCTGAAATGTTTTACGGGGCATAAAAAGATGGATTCGTAAAAAGGTCTTGACAATAGGCAGGCAATTCCGGTAGCTTCAACAAAAATCATTTAAGGATAGGTTTAAGGCAAATGACTCTTATCGGATATCATACTATTCAGAACTTTTACTGGTGCTGGCGGCTCAAAAACAGCGGGGAGGGGTTTGCCTAGGAGTTATTTAGTCTATAAATCACAGTTTTTTTAAATATCAGGGATCGCGGGCAGACCGAAAAAAGCTCGCGGTCCTTTTTTGTTTTTGTGGGAACAAAAAAAGGGTCAAGGAAAAGATCGTGAAGCGTGGTTCGCAGATCGTGAATCGATCAACGACCCGCGAATAACGAATTACGAACAACGACCCACGAATCATGTTTCTTAAGGAGGATTTATAAATGCTTGTAGTAATGGATAAAAAGGCAACACGGGAGGAGATCGATGCCGTTGTGGCAGCTGTTGAGGCAAGGGGATATACAGCGCGTGCGATTCCTGGCGGAGACAGAGTTTCAATCGGCATATTGCATAACAAGGGGCCGGTCGACCCTTCAGTTGTGCTTGGGCTTCCCGGAGTAAAAGATGCAATTCCGGTTACAAAGCCCTACAAGCTTGTCAGCCGCGAAATACAACCGGAAGGGACTGTCGTTTATGTCGGAGATGTACCTGTCGGCAACGGACACCTTGCAATAATTGCCGGCCCCTGTGCTGTTGAAAGCAGGGAGCAGGCACATACTATAGCCAGACATGTTAAAAATGCAGGCGCACATATATTCAGAGGCGGTGCATTCAAACCAAGGACTTCACCCTATTCTTTCCAGGGACTTGGCGAAGAAGGATTAAAAATACTGGCTGAAGTCCGTGAATCAACAGGAATGCCGGTTGTGACCGAAGTCATGGATTTTGAACATTTTGACATGGTCGAAGAATATGCTGACATGGTGCAGATCGGAACCCGCAACATGCAGAATTTCAGCCTTCTTCGGCGTGCAGGAAAATCATCGAAACCTGTTTTATTAAAACGGGGGATGGCAGCTACAATAGAAGAATTTCTTATGGCTGCGGAATATATACTTGAGGGCGGAAATTCAAAAGTGGTTTTATGTGAAAGGGGAGTAAGGACTTTTTCTCACCACAGCCGCAACACGCTCGACCTTTCAGCAATTTCTGTAGTGAGGAAAGAGAGCCATCTTCCGATAATTGTTGATCCGAGCCATGCTGCAGGCCGCAGAGACCAGGTTATACCATTGAGCCGCGCTGCCATCGCAGCGGAGGCTCACGGGTTGATGGTTGAAGTCCATCACGCTCCTGAAACGGCTATGAGCGACGGAGCACAGTCGCTTTACCCGCACCAGTTTGAAATTCTTTGCAGTCAGATCAGGGCTATATATAATATGTTTAATTAGGCATGAGGCACGAGGCGAGAGGCGTGAGGGGCAAGGCGAGGGGATAGGGTCCAGAAGTGAGGGGATAGGGTTCAGGGGCAAGGGTTTATTAAAAGGAACGATAATCGCAGATCGTGAATCGTGAATCGATCAACGATCCATGAGTTCAAACCGGATTATAGATATGGTCAAGACTATAACAATAAAGGGCAGAGATTTCGATTCACGTATAATTATAGGAGAAAGCCTTATAAATCTCGGAAAATATATTCCTGTCGAAAAAACGGTCATAATAACGGATGATAATGTATGGGATCAACACGGAAAAGACTTTCCTCCATGCAGGGTTATAAGAGTTTTGCCGGGCGAAAAAGCCAAAACGCTGGATACGGTCAGGGAGATATATGAAAGGCTTCTTGAATTTGAGGTTGACAGATCATCTTTTATAGCCGGAATAGGGGGCGGGGTTGTTTGTGATATTGCAGGGTTTGCCGCTTCAACTTATTTAAGAGGCATCCGGTTCGGTTTTGTCTCTTCTACTCTTCTTTCCCAGGTTGACGCAAGTGTCGGCGGAAAAAACGGCGTTAATCTGGACGAGTATAAGAATATTGTCGGCTTGTTCAATCAGCCTGAATTTGTCATCTGTGATTTAAGCCTTCTCTCGACTCTGCCTCAAAGGGAATTGCTCAACGGGTTTGCAGAAATAATAAAACATGCGGCAATATGCGATACAGAACTTTTTGCTTTCCTTGAAGATAACCACAGAAAAGCGCTTTCCCTCGACCGGAATGTTATCGGAAAACTGATTTATGATTCGGTCAAAATCAAATCAAGGATTGTATCCAGGGATGAAAAAGAAAAGGGTGAGCGGAGAAAGCTTAATTTCGGGCATACATTCGGCCATGCATTTGAAAAAAGCATGGGAATCCCGCATGGCGAAGCAATCAGCGCAGGGATGATAAAGGCTTCCAGGCTTTCGGTGAAAAAAGGTTTATTAAAAGAGGAAGAATTTGAAAGGTTAAAGAGACTTATTGAGCTCTTTGGACTCCCGGTTGAACTCCCATATGACCGGGTAAAAGTTATTGACGCGATTAAGAAGGACAAGAAGAGGGATAACTTATCCCTGCATTTTGTTTTCTTGTCCGGAATTGGGTCAGCCATTGTAAAAGAAATATTAATCAGCGAACTGGAAAAGGTATAAGGCGTGAGGCATGAGACACGAGGCGAGAGGTGCGAGGGGATAGGGTTTAGGGGCAAGGGAAAAGCAGTTATCAGTAATCAGTAATCAGTAATCAGAAACCAGAAACCGTATTTTTTTATTTCGGGCATTCTTCACCCTTAAACTTCACTTCAACAATGATGTTTTCGCTGTTCACTTCAAAATAGCCGGCGCATTCGGTTTTCTGCATTTGTTGCTCAACTGTCCATCCTCCGCCGGTTGTCGTTGAACCATAAGAATATGCCCCTGTTTTTGTATTGAAAATATCGATATCCTTCCGTTCAGGCTGCCTGAAAACCGG
>JAHJJB010000267.1 GCA_018823005.1 Pseudomonadota bacterium
AAGAGGAAACACCCGTTCCCATCCCGAACACGGAAGTTAAGCTCTCCAGCGCCGATGGTACTGCTCGGGCAACTGAGTGGGAGAGTAGGACACTGCCGGGGAAATTTATATATACCCGGAACCTTTTGTAGGTTCCGGGTTTTTTTTTGCTTTTTATTGGCTGGCAAAACAGACAATTTTATGCTAATTTCAATACATGAATACCACTCCAGAAATTCAACAGAATGATATTAACCAAAGATTGAAATGGTTAATGTTCTTCAGGGTATTTTTTACCACTCTTCTTCTGGGATCTACTATTGTCCTTCAGCTTAGCGAAAAACGCGCACCTCTTGATAAGCCTCTTTTAATGCTTTATGGACTTATAGCCGGGGTGTTTGTCCTTTCCTTCTGTTATACGATCTTGTTTTATCGTATAAAAAACATTCATCGTTTTGCATCAATACAAATAGGTATTGATACTGTTTTCGTAAGCTGCATTATTTTCGTTACCGGTTGTTTCTCGAGCATTTTTTCTTTTTTATATCTTGTCGTAATTATCTATTCAACGATGCTTCTCTTCAAAAAAGGAGGCATGATTATTGCCGCGCTTTGTGCAATTCAATACGGAGTGATTGTCGATCTTGAATATTATAAAATCATAAAACCGTTTTTTTTGGAAGACAGTCTTGTTGCTGCAAATTATCCATGGAGCCAGGTTCTTTATAAAATATTTATTACAATGGTAGCGTGTTTTGCAGTTGCCTTTTTAAGCGGGTTTCTTGCTGAACAAACAAGAAAAACAAAAAAGGAACTCATAGCTATGCAGGAGCGTGTTAAAAGGTTTGAAAAAATGGCCGCTATGGGTGAAATAGCAGCGGGGATGGCTCATGAGATAAAAAATCCTCTTGCTTCTATTTCAGGTTCAATTCAGCTTCTAAGAGAAGATATTCGTGATAATCCCTATCATAACAGACTTATGCAAATAATCCTCCGGGAGGCAGACCGTTTAAGTTTTCTGGTCAACGATTTTTTGCTTTTTGCAAAACCTCCAGCCGGCAAGAAAGAGCCTTTTGAATTGGGGAAAATTATGGCCGATACTATATTTCTCTTTGAAAAAGATACTAAATATATGGGGAGAATATCTATTATTAAGGACATAGCCCAAGGTATTTGGGTTAACATGGACCCTATACACCTGCATCAGATATTATGGAATCTACTTTTAAATGCTTCAGAGGCTATTGAAGGTTCAGGCAAGATTGAAGTAAAAATGTGCGGTTTGAGAAGTAAATATGCTCTAATTGAAATAATGGATGATGGTTGCGGCATTTCAAATGAAGGCATAAAATCAATATTTGATCCGTTCTTCACGACCAAACCAAGAGGAACAGGATTAGGTCTTTCTATCATCCATAACATTCTAAAGTCATATGACAGCTGGTTAGATGTTGAAAGTACTGTTAATAAGGGTTCAACCTTCACGTTTAAAATAAAGCAAATCGATTCGCCAAGTTATTCTTGACACAATTTTCCAAATAAGTTAATTCATTACACTTTATTATTTTTATTTACACTCTTCTGCTGCCATTTTAACTTATATTAGAGTGCTGTTTTTAATTATTGGTGTAATCCTTTTATAAATTATATAATAATACAACTTGATATTATTATATTTTGTAAAGAAAGAAGAAAAACAATGGATATAGTAAAACCAAATGAATTGATCGAAATGAGAAAAAAGAAAATATTGGGATTGAGGAATAATAATATCAATTTATTTCCTAATGATTTTAAAGTTCTGCATACTGTCAGAGATATCAGGAGTGAGATTGAAAGCTTTCCGGAGTCAAGGGAAGAAGATGAAACGGTTTTTTCTGCTGCAGGGCGTATGATGGCTGTAAACATGTTCGGAAAGTCTGCCTTTATCAGATTTAAAGATCGAACAGGACAAATTCAGGCATACATAAGAAAAGACAGGATTGGAGATGAATCGTACAGCCTTTTTAAACAACTTGATATCGGTGATTTTGTTGGAATAATCGGAACGATATTCAAGACAAAAACAGGCGAATGGACTATACTCGCATCTGAGTTAAGGCTCCTATGTAAATCAATCAAGCCTCTTCCTGAAAAATTTCATGGTCTCAAAGATCCTGAAAAGCGTTATCGCCAGCGGTACCTTGATTTAATCATGAATCAGGAAGTACGGGATATTTTTATAAAGCGCAGTAAAACTATTCAGTCGATCCGTTCATTTTTTCTTGAAAGGGATTATCTTGAAGTCGAAACTCCTATGATGCAACCAATTCCGGGAGGAGCTGAGGCTACTCCGTTTCAAACCCATCATAACGCGCTTGGGATGGATCTGTTCTTGCGTATTGCTCCTGAATTGTATCTCAAACGTCTTGTTGTGGGTGGTTTTGAAAGAGTTTTCGAGATTAACAGAAATTTCAGAAATGAAGGTGTTTCAGCACAGCATAATCCTGAATTTACTATGCTTGAATTTTACGAGGCTTATGCTACGTATCAGGATCTAATGAGTTTAACCGAAGAGCTGTTTGTCTATTTATCCCGAGAGATTGCTGGATCAACTTCAATTATTTATCAGGGAGATAATATTGAATTTAGTGGAAAATGGAGCAGGATTAGTCTTTTAACAGCCTTGGAAGAGCTTGGAGGAATCGACCCTAACCTTCTAAATAACAAGGAGAAGCTTATTGAATTTGCCTGTTCAAACGGAATTAAAATTACAAAAACTAACCGGATAGGCAAAGTCATTACAAAACTATTTGATGTACTTGTTCAACCAAAGCTTATTCAACCCACATTTATTACAGAATATCCTGTCGAGATCTCTCCTCTTTCAAGAAGGAGTGAAAAAAATCCTTCATTAACTGAACGCTTTGAACTTTTTATTGCAGGTCGTGAAATAGCAAACGGTTTTTCCGAACTTAACGATCCTGAAGATCAGGAAATGCGATTTTTACAGCAGGTATCAGACAGACGTGAAGGCGACGATGAATCACATTACATGGATGAAGATTATATTGAAGCTTTGGAATATGGTATGCCGCCGACTGCCGGTGAGGGAATTGGGATAGACAGACTGGTGATGCTTTTTGCAGATGCTGCTTCAATCAGGGAAGTAATCCTTTTTCCTCATATGAAACCTGCAGGTTCAAAGTAGTATTAATGGCATTGGTGTGCTTTAATAATGCAATTTCAATAAGATGAAAAAGGAAGAGCATTATTCAACAATTATGAGTCATATTATAGATGTCTTTTGAATTATTTATAGGCAACCGATATTTAAGAGCCAGGCAAAAGCAGGCTTTCATATCTCTTATTACCGTATTGTCCATTTCGGGTGTTATGGTAGGAGTTATGGCTCTTATAGTCGTTATTGCCGTCATGGCCGGTTTTGAGTCAGACTTAAAATCCCGTATACTCGGAGTGGAGTCGCATATTGTTGTAATGCGGCATGAAGGTCCATTTGCCGGTAATTCTGAACTACTCAAAATTATTGAAAATATTAAAGGTGTTTCGGCAGCCGCTCCTTTTGTTTACACTCAGGTAATGCTTAAATCTTCTTCGGGAGTTTCAGGTGCTGTATTAAAAGGTGTTGATCCAAAGTCAGCGGGCCGCATTGTAAAAAATCTTAAGGCTGATTCGTTGCAAACAAATGAAATAAGCGAACGGAATACAGGTTATCCAAACTTTGTTCCGGGAATAATACTCGGTAAAGAGCTTGCCGTACGCCTGGGTGTTTCTGAGGGAGATATGGTATATCTTATATCACCTACAGGCTTTATATCGCCTATCGGCCATTTACCTTCCATGAAACAGTTTGAGGTGAAAGGTTTGTTCGAATCAGGAATACATGATTACGATGGATCACTTGCTTATGTTAATATAAGTGATGCCCAGAAAATTTTGCGTATGGGTGGGGACATAACAGGCGTAGAGGTTCGCGTCGATGATATTGACCTTGCAAGAAAAATTGCAGATAAAATAGTTAATGATTTAGGCTTTCCTTACTGGACAAGAGACTGGACTCAAATGAACAAAAACCTCTTTTCAGCTTTAAAGTTGGAAAAGACCGTTATGTTTATTATATTAACACTTATAGTTCTGGTCGCGGCACTTAACATAGCCAGCACCCTTATAATGATGGTAATGGAGAAGACGAGAGATATAGCTATTCTAAAAGCTATGGGCGCAACTGATAAGAGTATAAGAAAAATATTTGTGTTTAAAGGTATGATAATAGGTTCGGTTGGAACGAGCCTTGGGGTATGTGCGGGTTATATACTTTGCAAACTGCTTGAAAAGTATAAATTCATCGATCTTCCCGGAGATGTTTATTATATAACAACGCTTCCTGTACGCCTTATGGCCTTTGATGTTTTGCTAATTGCTTCGGCAGCATTGGCGATTTGTTTTTTGGCAACTTTGTATCCGGCTCACCAGGCATCCAAACTCAATCCAGTTGAGGCTATTCGCCATGGATGATAGCAGAATCAGTGACCAAAAAAAAACTGATTCAAAAAATAATTCAATAAATATGTTAAAGGTTATAGGCATATCCAAGGCTTTTAACAGCAGCGAAGCTCGTCTTGAGATTCTGAAAAACATTAATTTTGATTTGAGTCAAGGCGGGACAATGTCTATTGTCGGTGCATCTGGTATAGGCAAATCCACTCTTTTGCACATAATAGGAACACTTGATTACCCGGATAATGGAACCATTTTTTTCCAGGATGATGAAGTCTTCCGTTATGATCCTGACAGGCTATCAAAATTCCGAAACGAATACATTGGATTTGTTTTTCAGTTCCATCATCTTCTATCTGAATTTTCCGCCGTTGAAAATACAATGATGCCTGCACTCATAAAAGGAATTGGCAAGCAAAAAGCAAGGGAGGAAGCAGAGACAATACTTATAAGAGTCGGGCTTAAGGACAGAATGAATAACAGGGTTAATACACTTTCTGGTGGCGAACAGCAGAGAGTTGCTATTGCTAGGGCTCTTGTGCTTAAACCAGTTATTCTTCTCGCGGATGAGCCAACGGGCAATCTTGATAAAAGAAACAGCGAACAGGTCCATGATTTGCTGATGGAACTTAATCAGGAGCTGAATATGGCAATGATAGTGGTGACGCACAATATGGAACTGGCGTCCCTGATGTTGAGATGTGTTACAATTATAGATGGGCAGCTCGTCGAAACAGTTTAAGGAGTTGTAATGAAAAAATATTTATGCCTGATCGCGATTTCAATTATATATTTATTCTCAAATACCAGTTATGCTCTTGAAACGGTCAATGTATTGGTACTGCCCTTTGAAGTCAATTCACAGGAAGAACTTTCATATCTTAATGATCAGATTCCTCAGGTGATAAAGAATCATTTAAAACTAAACGGTGCCGTTGTTTTGGAACCTGACCCGGCTATGATTTCAACTCTTGCTGAAAAAGAGATAAGCATAGATGAAATCAGAAGAATCGGTGTTAACTCCGGTGCTCATAATATAGTCTGGGGAAGCATAACGTTAATAGGGCATCATTTCAGCCTTGATGTAAAGATGATCGAATCTGTTGGGAATGAGCTTCCAAAAGCCTTTATTCTTGAAGGTGAGGGAATTGAGAATCTTTCAGGGAGCTTGAAGGAAATTTCTCTCGATATAGGAATGAAAATATTCAAACGGGAAAAAATATCAAAGGTGCTTGTTGAGGGTAATAAGCGCATAGAAACCGATGCAATCAGAAGAGTCGTTAAGACAGACGAAGGCAGTATATACTCCTCCAAGAATCTTTCTGATGACCTCAAGGCTATATATGCAATGGGGTACTTTGATGATGCCCGGATCGAATCTGAAAATACACCGGAGGGGAAGGTTGTTACATTCAAGGTTAAAGAAAAAGCAACGATAAGGGTAATTCTTATTAAAGGCAACAGGATATATGAAGAAGAAAAGATCAGAGGGATCTTAAACATAAAGACCGGATCTATTCTAAATTTTGTAATGATTCAAAAAAATGTCGAAAGGATAGAAGGCTTATACAAAGAGAAAAATTACCATAACATGAAGGTTGAATATAAGATTCATGAATTTGACAATAACCAGGCAGATCTTGAATTTGTAATTTCAGAAGGTTCAAAAGCTTTAATCAAAAACATTATCTTTGAAGGAAATAAAGCATATTCAAGTTCGAAGCTCAAAAAGCTTATGTCGACATCTGAAAAAAACATCTTTTCATGGGTCTCTTCAGCTGGGGATCTGAACAGAGAAGATTTAAATCAGGATGTTGCGAAGTTATCTGCTTTTTATCATAATAATGGTTTTATTCAGGCCAAAGTAGGGGAACCGAAAATTGACGTACATGAATCTTCGATTGACATTACTATAAAGATAGATGAAGGCTCACAATTTGCAGTAGGGAAAGTTGAAATTACGGGCGATTTGATTTTTTCTGAAGAAAAACTTATCGGGAAAATAAAAATTAATAAAGAAAAATATTACAACAGGAAGATTCTTCAAGGCGATGTACTCGCATTGACGGATCTTTATTCGGACGAAGGCTATGCCTATGCCGATATTGTACCCAGTATTGATCAGGATCGAGATAAAATGGTGGTCAATATTAATTTCGGGATTAATAAAGGTAAACCGGTCTATTTTGAAGAAATTCTTATTGGGGGAAATTCAAAGACTAGAGATAAGGTTATTAGAAGGGAACTTCTAGTATATGAGCAGGAACTGCACAGCGGGGTAAAGCTGAAAAAGAGCATGCGCAATCTGCATCGTTTGGATTACTTTGAGAATATTAAAGTTGATACGTTGAAAGGAACCTCAGACGATAAAATGGTTCTTAAGATTGATGTTACGGAAAAGCCAACCGGTACTTTCAGCTTCGGTGCAGGTTACAGCAGTGTGGAAAAAGTATTTGGTATGGCTTCAATTTCACAGAGGAATCTTTTTGGCCGGGGACAGGTGCTGGCATTAAGAACACAGCTGGGAAGTGTTTCAAATAAATACACCTTGAGCTTTACAGAACCATGGCTCTTTGATATTCCTCTTTCAGCCGGTTTTGATTTATACAGCTGGGAATATGATTATGAAACTTTCGATAAGGACAGCAAGGGGGGCGCTATCAGATTCGGGTATCCCGTTTATGAATTTACCAGACTTTATATGACCTATGCTTTAGATGTTGCCGATATAAGGAATATCGAAAAAGATGCTCCTGACACTATAAAGGAGATGGCGGGAAACAATGTTTCGAGCAGCATAACAACAGCATTGAAATACGATTCCCGTGATAAAGTATTTAATCCTACCGAAGGAGGAGAACATACCATCTCTATCCAGTATGCCGGGATTGGCGGAGATATAGGTTTTACAAAATATATTCTTGAGACAGGCTGGTTTATACCTTTGTTTAAGGGAACTGTCGGTTCAATACATGCAAAGACAGGATATGTCAGCCAAAACTCAGGGCAAAAGCTTCCTTCGTATGAACGTTTCAATCTTGGGGGAATAAACTCACTGCGTGGATTCGACTGGGAAGATTTAAGCCCGAAAAAGAAAAATTCGGAAGGTATTTGGGCAAATATTGGGGGAAATAAATTTGTCCAGTTTAATTTTGAATTCCTGTTTCCATTAATCAAAGAGGTTGGTGTTATGGGAGTGTTATTCTTTGATACAGGAGATGTTTATGACAATGATGAAACTATAGACTTTGGGAATTTGCGGGAAAGTGTCGGAGGTGGTATAAGATGGTATTCACCAATGGGTCCAATGCGAATAGAATATGGTTATATACTTGATCCTGTAAAAAATGAAAATAAAGGTGGGAAATGGGAATTCACTGTGGGTACGGTCTTTTAAAAGTATATAATGTTTTATCAAGTGATATTTGACAGTTAATAATGATATAAAAAGGAGACAGAGTAATGCGTTTAGTTAAAACAGCGGTTTCAGCCAGCATAGTACTTTTCTTTTTGCTTGGAATTTCTGCACATGCCGCAGATGTTGCGAAGATAGGAGTCGTCGATTTTCTGAAAATTCTTGAAACATCAAATGCCGGAAAAGCGGGTCAGGCTGAAATTAAAAAACAGGCTGATAAGATGAAGGCTGATCTTGAAAAAAAAGGCGCTGAAATAGAAGAGCTCAAGAAGAAGATTGAAAAAGATGTAATGGTTGGAAACAAAGAGATGCGGGAAGAAAAAGAGCGAGAAGCTCAGATAAAGTACATGGATTTCAAGAATCTTGAAAAAAAATATAGCTCTGAATTACAAAAGATTCAAACTGATTCGATAGTGCGTATTCAAAAAGAAGTGAATACCATTGCTGATGAAATTGGCAAAAAAGAGGGTTATCTACTCATAATCGAAAAGCGCGAAGCAGGCGTATTTTATGCCCCAGCTTCTGTGGATATTACGGAAAAGCTGATACAGCAATACAATGCGAAAGCTGCCCCGAAAGCAGGAAAATAAAGACGACATATTTTACTGTTAAGATCTCTTTTATACATTTATCATATTGAAATTTAAGCGAATTGTAATGGAAGTCTTGCTTGCAGAAATAGCTGAAATGGTCGAAGGAAAGATTGTCGGCGATTCGAAGGTTGTCATATGTGGTGCCACATCCTTTGAAGATGCAAAAGGATACGATATAACATTTGCCGGTGATGCCGGGTTTTTAAAAAAAATCGAAGAGACCGGAGCGGGAGCTGTTATAG
>JAHJJB010000268.1 GCA_018823005.1 Pseudomonadota bacterium
TGCCCTTTACCCCTGCCTGGCTTTTATTACGCACGCTCTACCGTGATCCTCTGTTTCCTGATCCGGTAAGCCCCTGTTTTGGCCAGCACCTGTCCCATGAACTGCTCCGGCACATCTACATAAGTCTTTTTTTCCTGAATGAGTATCCTGCCTATTGAATCACCCGGGATATCGGCAAAGTGAGCTATTGTTCCAACAATATGATTTACGCTTGTGCCGCCGCTTTTGCCTGTATTAAAGATAAGCCGCACCATCCCCTTTTCATGAGAACCGGCGGACCAGCCGCGCCTGCTGTCTTTCTCTCCCGTTTTACCTGACTCTATTGTTTTTTCGGGTCTCACATCCTGCGCTTCTCCGATCGGTTCAACAGGGCGCTGCTTCTCCTCGGCACGGGCAAGCTTCAGGGCCACCGCGGCAATCTCTTCCAATTCGTGCCCTCCTTCCAGCAATTTTTTTACGAGTTCCTGCTCACGCCGGCAACGGCCTCGCTTCAGCCAGACAGCCATCTGCTCCATCAGCAGCGTATCCCGGTATAGATGAATATCTTCCACTGTCGGCAAAACAGATCTTGTAATTTTTTGATTTGTATAAGCCTCAATCATACTCAGGCGCCGACGATCCTTCGGCGCAAGCAGTGAAACAGCAATTCCTGTTTTCCCGGCCCGCCCGGTCCGCCCGATCCGGTGCACGTACAGCTCCGGATCCCGGGGAAGATCATAATTGATTACATGCGAAATGTCGTCAATATCGAGACCGCGGGCAGCCACATCCGTTGCCACAAGCACCCTGATCCGATTCTTCCGGAAGAGGTTAAGCACACGCTCACGGGCATCCTGGCTCATATCCCCGTTTAATGCTTCAGCCGAAAAACCCCGTAAAGAAAGTTCATTCGCCAGACTACCGGTCTCAAGCCGGGTACGGGCAAATATCAGCGCACTCGTAATCTGTCCGACCTCTAGCAGACGGGTTAATGCAGCAAGTTTGCCGGCTTCATTGACCTGATAATAACGCTGTTCAATTGCGGCAAGGGTGATTTGTTTGTTCCCGATGCTAAAAGAACTGGGCTCGCGCATATATCGTCCGGCCAGACGCTTAATTTTCTGCGGCATGGTTGCCGAAAAGAGGGCGGTCTGATGATGAGCCGAAGTTTCCCTGAGAATCGATTCAATCTCTTCGATAAAGCCCATGCTGAGCATTTCGTCAGCTTCATCCAGTACAACGGAAGAGACCCGTCCCAGATCAAGCGCTTTCTGCCGAACAAGGTCAAGCAGTCGCCCCGGTGTTCCCACAACAATATCAACCCCTTTTTTCAGGCAGTTTATCTGACGGATGTAAGGCTGACCACCATAAACAGCCAGCACACGCACATTAAGATTGCCTCCATATTTATACATGGCATCCGCCACCTGCATGGCCAGCTCCCGGGTGGGAGTAACTACAAGACTCTGAACATGACCCTGTCCTTTTATAAGATTATGCAGAATCGGCAATGAAAAAGCTGCTGTTTTACCTGTTCCTGTCTGGGCCTGACCTATCACATCACGACCGGACAGCATAACCGGAATAACGGCTGACTGAATCGGGGTCGGGTTTATGTAGCCGAGGTCGGCCACTCTCTGTAACAGCTGCGGGTGCAGCTTCAGGTTTATAAATTCGTCTATTATCATGCTTCTCCAATCTGTTTTTTCATTAAATAATTATGCTTTGAGACTCATGCAAAAGCCTCAAAAAACACCTCAACCCTTTTGGTAGAGGGAAAACCCTTTCCCGCAGAGGAAAAAGTCGTTTTTTCACTTGTTTATGAAGGTATCAAAACCGGATGTTCTTCAAAGGCCTCGAATCAACGGCAGTCTGGTTGATGGGGTAAGCAGGTTTTTATCGCTTCAAAAAAAATAACCTTCCGTAATTAGAAGGTTATTATGACTCGGCCGACCTTCTAACAGAAGATGACAGTTATGTCAAGGCTGCATCAGACTGCATCCGACCATTTATCATAACATATTAAAATATAATATTATTACTATATGAAGTTTGGACAAGGATATGGGAATTTGCCAATATGTAAAGTTGCTCAAAACAGATTCTTTTGTAATAATGAATAGGAGAGGTGCGCCTGAGGATTGGGTATATATCCTCCTTGACACTAAACAGCCGATTCTATAATATCTTATTGATAAAGTTGACAGGATTAGTCCTTTTGTAATACTTAAAAAACAAAAACCGAACCTGGAATAAAAACATATGAAAAGTCAAAAAATTATCTTCGTTTTCCTTCTTCTTGCCATTTTCTCATGTTCCAAAAAAACGGAAACTCAAATGAACTTTTCAGGAATAATGGATACAAATACAACACGGGTAAGTTCACAGGCAAGCGGCATAATAAAGAAGCTCAACTTCGACGAAGGGATGGGAGTTAAAGAAGGGCGGTTACTTGCAACCATAGAAACTGAAAGACTTGGATATCAGCTCGATCAAAACCGTTCCGCGATTGATGAGATCAACAACCAGTACAGCGCGGCTATTTCACAGCTTGAAAGTGCCAAAATAGAAAGAGAAAATATCAGTATAAAATACAACCGGTTCCTTGCTCTCCTTAAATCAAAAGCCACGTCGCAGCAAAGTGTGGACGATCTTAAAACACAACTTGATGCGGCGGATGAGCGCATCAGATACATTAAATCCTCCATAGACGCAGTCACAAGCAGGAAAAATCAGGTTGAATCCGGCGCAAAGATAATACAAAAGCAGCTTAAAGACACAAAAATAACCTCTCCGGTTTCAGGGATAGTCCTTGTCCGCTATGTTGAAAACGGCGAACTTCTTGCCCCTGGAAGCCCCGTCTGCGACATTGCCGATATAACTTCTCTTTGGACAAAGATATACATAGATGAAAAAAACCTTCCTTTTATAAAGCTTGGCCAGAAAGTCCGGATAAAGGTCGATGGACTTGAGGATAAAACGCTTGAAGGGCAGGTAACCTGGATTTCCGACAAATCTGAATTTACTCCTAAAACAATAATGACCGAAGAAACAAAAGCCTCCCTGGTATTTTCCGCAAAGGTTTCGGTTCAGAATACTGAAGGAATATTAAAAATCGGTATGCCTGTATCTGTCATCGTGCAGCGGGAAACATGATGCAGCCTGTAATAAGCGTTATAAACTTTTCAAAATCATTCGGTAAAACTACAGCGGTAAAGAATTTAACATTTGATGTTGAAAAGGGTGAACTCTTCGGTTTAATAGGTCCCGACGGAGCCGGAAAAACCACGACAATAAGGACTCTTGTCACATTAATTTCACCTGACTCCGGGGAAATTTCAGTAACCGGCCTGAACGTGTCAAAGAGCATAAGAGCAATAAGGAGCATCACAGGTTACATGCCGCAGAGGTTTTCTTTGTACCCCGATCTTTCAGTCAGACAGAATTTAAATTTTTTTGCAAACCTGTTTGAAGTCCCGAAAAAGGAGATAGCCGAACGGAGAAAACGACTTTTTAAATTCAGCAACCTTGAGCCCTTTTCAGAAAGGCTTGCAGGTCAGCTTTCAGGAGGAATGAAGCAAAAACTAGCCCTTTCCTGCACTCTTATCCATAATCCTGTTGTGCTTTTTCTAGATGAACCGACAACCGGTGTTGATCCTGTTTCAAGAAGTGAATTCTGGGAAATTTTACGCGAATTAAAAAAGGAAGGTGTTACAATTCTTGTTTCAACACCATACATGGATGAAGCTCTTTTATGCGACCGCATAGCAATCATGCACGAAGGCTCTGTTCTTGCTATGGGCAAGCCCGAAAAAATCACCGGCCTGATGCGGAATCATATTTATAAAATAACAGGCAACGACCTGGTATTGCGGTCAGATGTTTTTGCTCAAATTCCTGAGATAATTTCGGTTCAATCATTCGGAGACAGCCTGCACCTTACTTTTCCTCCCGGCTTTTCAGATGAAGATGTCCGCATAAAAATTTATGGCCTTATCGGGCAGGAATTAAATGTTGAGCGTATTGCTCCGTCCCTTGAAGATGTTTTCATAGGCCTTGTCGAAGGGAAAATCGGGCATGCAAACTGACAAAGCGGTCAGCGTATCAAAACTAAGCCGTCATTTCGGGAAATTTATTGCCGTAGATGAAATTTCTTTTGAAGTTGACAAGGGTGAAATATTCGGCTTCCTTGGCGCAAACGGAGCCGGCAAGACAACGGCAATAAAAATGCTTTGCGGTCTTTTGAAGCCTACGTCGGGAGAAGCAACAGTAGCCGGGTTCAGCATCAATTCCGATACTTCAAAGATTAAAAAAAATATCGGCTACATGAGCCAGAAATTTTCCCTTTATGATGATCTGACCGTAAAAGAGAATATAGAATTCTATGGCGGCATATACGGACTCTCGCGAGAAAAGATTTCAGATAAAACGGATCAACTCATTTCAGAGCTAAACCTTGATAAAATGAAAAACTCTCTAACAAGGTCATTGCCCCTTGGATGGAAACAGAGACTCGCTTTAAGCACTTCATTGCTTCATGACCCGTCAATAATTTTTCTCGACGAGCCGACCGGAGGGGTTGACCCGATATCAAGGCGCAATTTCTGGCGAATAATATATGAGATTGCAAGCAGGGGGAAAACCGTATTTGTTACGACTCATTACATGGATGAAGCCGAATACTGCAACAGAGTATCGATAATGCATAAAGGAAAAATAATCGAGCTCGGAACTCCTACAGGCCTTAAGCAAAAATATAATAAAACCACCATGCAGGATATTTTTATAAGTATTATCGGTCAGAATTGATTTGGAATTCATGTGAAGCTTAAAAGAATCATAAGCATAATCATTAAAGAATATACCCATATTTTCCGGGACTGGCGGTCTCTTCTCATTATTATCCTGATGCCGGTTCTCATGATAATTCTTTACGGTTATGCCATAACGCTCGACATGAAAAACCTGACCTTTGCCGTAATTGATGATGCCAAAACTCCGGAAAGCAGGGAACTGATTCGAGGTTTTACCGAAAACCGTTTCTTTATTCTCAAATATACGGATATCAAGCGTAATGAGATAGAATCACTGTTTAAAAAACGTTATATTCAGATGGCGCTTGTTATCCCTGAAGATTTTTCGGAAAGTCTCTTTTCAAACCGTATTACAAAAGTTCAGCTTATTGTTGATGCGGCCGATTCGAACGTCGGAACATTCATAAACAATTACAGCAACCGGGTTGCTCAGTTGTTTAACGAAAAGCTGAACAACCGGTCTCCAGGGATACTCGGCCTTGAACCCAGGATTCTCTATAATCCCGATATGAAGAGCGCAAATTTTTTTGTGCCGGGCCTTGTCGCACTCATACTTCTTCTTATATGCTCTCTTCTGACATCTATTACCATAACCCGCGAGAAGGAAACAGGAACCCTCGAACAGATCCTTGTTTCGCCGGTTAATCCCATAGAAATCGTCGTGGGAAAAGTAATTCCGTACATCACCCTCGGTTTTTTCAATGGAATAATCATAATCATATTTGCCCGCCTATTGTTCAAAGTGCCGATTAACGGGAGCCTGACCCTGATCGCGGTGCTGTCGCTTATTTACATATTTGTCGCCCTGAGTTTCGGGCTGATGATTTCGGCGGTCGCAAAAACGCAGCAGATAGCTATGCTCGCGACACTCATGGCAACCGTCCTTCCCACTATAATGCTGAGCGGTTTTATTTTTCCTGTGGCAAGCATGCCCCTCCCGCTTCAATACATATCAAAAGCGGTGCCTGCCACCTATTTTCTTATAATCATCCGCGGTATAATGCTTAAAGGAATCGGGATTGCGGAGCTATGGCAGCATGCCGCCGCATTATCGGGTATAGGAATATTAATGCTCTCAATGGCAATTATCCGTTTTAAAATGACCCTGGAGTAACAAGAATGCGGCAGATATTTTATCTTGTGCAGAAAGAGTTCAGGCAGATCTTTCGGGACTTCTCTATGGTCAGAATCCTGTTTGTAGTTCCCCTGATTCAAATATTTATTTTAGGCAATGCCATAACGACCGATGTTAAAAACATAAAGATTGTTTTCCAGGATCAGGACAAAACCCCGTACAGCAGGGAGTTTATAAGCCGTTTCGTTCATTCGGAATATTTCAAAATCATTGGATTTGAAGAGAATTACAACAGGCTTTCATCTTATCTGGATTCAGGAAAAGCAAGCCTTGCAATAGTTATTCCCAGGCATTTCCAGCGGGATATTGTTCTTAAAGACAAACCTGACATTCAGCTTCTTGTTGACGGGGTGGACGGGAATTCCGCCGGAGTATCGCTAGGATATATTACAGACATAGTACAAAAATACCAGGAAAGGCTCATTGAATCTTCGCCGGATTTAAGCCTTCAGGTTAAAAACGTGCGCAGGGTTGAGACGGAACCGAGGTTCTGGTTCAATCCGAATCTTGAAAGCAAACTATACATAGTGCCGGGAATCATTGCTCTTATTCTCCTGATAATAACTCTCTTTCTCACGAGCATGGGCATCGTGCGTGAAAAGGAGATCGGAACACTTGAACAACTCATGGTAACTCCTATCAGATCATATCAGCTTGTTATAGGAAAGATAATACCTTTCAGCATCCTCGGAATGCTGGAGATAATGATTTCAATGGGATTTGTCTACCTTATTTTCGGGATAGGAGTTAAAGGCAGCCTGCCGCTTCTTCTTTTTGAATCTTCACTTTTTATAATTTCCACACTCGGACTCGGTATTTTTATTTCAACGATTTCAGACACCCAGCAGCAGGCCCTGTTTATAGCCTGGTTTTTCATGATATTTTCAATTCTTCTATCGGGGTTTTTCATACCAATAGCCAATATGCCGCCTGTGATACAGCATATTACCCGTTTAAATCCGCTGAGATATTACATAGTTATTCTGCGTGAAATATATCTGAAAGGAACATCCTTTAAGGATCTTATACCTGAAACTCTGGCAATGGCGACCTTCGGACTCTGCCTCTTTTTTGCCGCCGTGATGCGGTTCAGGAAAAAACTGGGGTGATGCTAAAAAAAGGGGTTGGCAATTAATACCAACCCCCTTGATATTTCTGGTAGGCGCGATTGGATTTGAACCAACGACTTCTACCGTGTCAGGGTAGCGCTCTCCCCCTGAGCTACGCGCCTTTATTTTCGGAATGAACTAACACCTCTCAATTTTCATGTCAAGGGAAATGAGGGGGAAACTATTTCTGTTTCTGGTCATTTAAAGAGGCTTTCTGCAGGATATTCATGCCCCTGTAAATATAGTGAAAACCGGAAAGGATTGAAAGCCCTGCTGTAAGCCAGAATAAAAAATATATAATCATTGCAATTCCTGATATCGCAGGATGCAAAAGAACGAAAACCACCGTTGAAAGCTGGGCAACAGTTGTGCATTTGCTGACAAAGCTCGGTTTGATATCAACCGTTATATCTGTTATCGAAAAAATCGCTATTCCAAGAAGTATTAAAACATCGCGGCTTATTACTATAACAGCTAACCAGCTCGGAATTATTTTCAACACCGCGAGGCTTACAAATGCCGAAGTAATAAGGAGTTTGTCCGCGATCGGGTCAAGGTAGGCTCCGAGCTCTGTGCGCTGGTTAAAATATCTAGCGATAAGACCGTCCAGTCCGTCGCTCAACCCGGCAATTGCAAATACGATGAGGGCTGAAAAAAACAGATCCTTCAACAGATAAATAACAAACAGGGGAACAAGCAAAATTCTTATAAGTGTCAGTATGTTTGGAATATTAATTTTCATTTATCGGTCGATACAATTAATATGACTATAGATAACTCCATATCAGGCTTTTCTGACAAGCGCATAATCGGCTATATATTCAAGTGTTTTTCTTGTTTTTGACGGCTTGAAAACAAGAAGAGCCCTTTTCCCCTTTTCAATGTGTTCTTTTGCGCGTTCTTTTGTGTAAGCAACTCCTCCGTATTTTTCAAGCAATTCTACCAGCAATTTAAATTCTCTGACAGAAAATTTATTATTTTTTATTATCGACTCCATCCTTTGCCGGTCAGTTCTGCCGGCTTTTTTTAATGCATATATTACAGGAAGCGTGATTTTACCCTCTTTTAAATCGGCCCCCACCTCTTTCCCGAGAGCATTTGTATCGAGTGTGTAGTCAAGGAGGTCATCTGCCATCTGGAAAGCTATTCCCAGATTATTTCCATATTCCGACAGCGCCTTCTCAAAACGCTTTGGAGAATTGGCAATAATGGCGCTTATCCTGCATGCGCCCTGAAACAAAACGGCTGTTTTGCGCCATATTACTTCAAGGTATTCTTCTTCCGTAAGATCCAGGCTCCCCTTCCTCATAAGTTGCTGGATTTCTCCCTGGGACATGTTTTCGGTAATTTCGGCAATTATTTTGATAACCCTCGGCTTTCCGGTAGCAGCAGCAATTGAAAGGCCCCTGGCAAGAAGAAAATCCCCGACCAAAACCGCTGTTGAATTTCCCCATATTCTGTTTGCAACAGGTTTTCCTCTCCTTAATTCCGCGCCGTCTATAAGGTCATCGTGCAGAAGTGTTGCAGCGTGCAGATATTCAAAGATAGTTGAAAAGACTTTGTCGTAGTTCCCTTTATAACCGCAGATTCTTGCTGAAAGAACCATTAGAAGCGGTCTTAATCTTTTCCCGCCTGCAAAAAGAATATGTTTTGCCACATCAGAGACCAGGTCCTGATAGGGGTTCAAATTATCCGTAAGCGCGACTTCAATTTCCGCAAGGTCCTTTTCGACCATTGCAAGGATTTCACCCTTTAAATCTCTCATGCGGCTTCTCCGACAAGATCATATTCAAGTGCATCGGTGATTTTAGCCCTGGCAAATGAGCCGATCTTCAGATCTCCCGTGACGTAAGTAATACCGTCCACTTCGGGAGCCTGATCTATAGTGCGGCCTATAAAAAGCTTTTCTTCGGGAGACTCTTCTATCAGCACATCAAGAACCCTGCCAACATGTTTCCTGTTGTTTTCAAGGGATATTTCCATCTGGCGGGACATAATCCTATCATACCTTTTTTTTGCAATATTTTTCGGAACTTTTCCTGATAATTTGTGGGAAGGAATATCCTTTGAATCTGAATAGACAAAAACTCCGAGATGATCAAATTTAACCTTTTCAATAAATGACATAAGCTCTTTAATATCTTTCTCCGTTTCTCCGGGAAAACCCGATATCACTGTTGTCCGCAGGGATGCATTGGGAACCATTGACCTGATTTTATCAAAAAGATTCAAAAGATATTTCTGGCTGTAGTTTCTTCCCATTTTTTTCAAGACGGAACGGCTTGCATGCTGGATCGGGATATCAAAATAAGGACAAATGTTGCTGCTGGATGCAATAGCTCTTATGGTTTCATCATCAATGCTTTCAGGATGACCGTATAGCACCCTTATCCATGTATTTCCTGCTATTTTAGAAATGTTGTTAAGAAGCAGACCAAGGGTGACCAAACCGCCCATATCTTTACCATATGATGTAGTATCCTGGGCTACAAGGACAATCTCTTTTGCTCCCGATTCTATAAGCAACCGCGATTCCGACACTATATCTTCGACTGGCCGGCTCCGTTGCTTCCCTCGAAGCCTGGGAATTACACAATAGCTGCAATGCCTGCTGCACCCTTCGGAAATCTTTATGTAAGCCATATGGGAGACACTTCTTATTCTCCGGACCGATGGTCCACTTACAGGTGTCAGATTCGGGTCAGGCAAAAGGCATCCGGATGCCATGGGGACTCCCTCAACAGCCTGCACTATTTTATCATATGCACCGGTACCTAGAAAAAAGTCTACTTCCGGAAGGGTTTTTAATATCTTTTCTCTGAAACGTTCAGGAAGGCACCCTGTTACAATAATACGCCGGCATCTCCCATTCTGCTTATATTTTGCATGCTCAAGGATTGTATCAATTGATTCGCTTATTGCAGATTCTATGAAGCTGCATGTATTTATTATTATTGCATTGGCGCCGGCCGGGTTTTTCATAATATTCCATCCGGCGCCGGCAAGCCTTCCGAGCATCAGTTCGCTGTCAACAAGGTTTCTTGCACAACCAAGACTTTCGAGATAGACACTTTTTTTATGTCTTCGCATATAAAGAAACCCGTATCTTTTATCCGTGGCAAAAAAAAGGGGCCGCCTTTTTGCCACGGCAGCCCCGAAAATACAATTTTCTATATGCCTTTGACTTTTTTAATCTCTTCGGTAATCAAAGGCACAATTTCAAAAAGATCTCCAACAATTCCGTAATCTGCCTTAGCAAATATCGGCGCTTCGGAATCTTTATTTATGGCTACTATAACCTTGGATGAAGACATCCCAGCGAGATGTTGTATCGCGCCCGATATGCCGCAGGCGACATAAAGATTCGGGGAAACAACTTTTCCTGTCTGCCCGACCTGATCCGAGTGAGGCCTCCATCCTTCATCGACAGCAGACCTGGAAGCTCCGACAGCTCCTCCCAGAATCCCGGCAAGATTTTCTATCACCGAATAATCAGGCCCTCCCATTCCCCTGCCTCCTGAAACAACGGCATCCGCCTCGGTTAATTCAACTTTGCCGGTTTCAAGTTTCTTCTCAATAAATTTGAGATCCGTTGTTCCTTTGTCGGCAGCAATAATTTCAACTGCTCCTGCCTTTTGAGATTCTGTAATCCTCATTGAATTGGGACGAACTGCAATTATCCGGGGCTCTCCTTCAAACATAATTTCGGCAAGGATTTTCCCGCCGTACATAGGTCGTGTCACAACAACATTTCCGGCATCAATCCTGACTGCAACACAATCCATCGCAAGAGGAGAGTCGAGTCTGGCGGACAGCCTCGCCGCAAGATCTCTTCCACGGGAGGATGCCCCCAATATAATTACGCATGGTTTTTCTTTGGTTACAATACCGGCAAGGACATTCGTATAAGAGTCGGTCATGTACTCTTCAAACGCAGCATCGTCGGCAACAAGTATCCTGTCTGCACCGTATTTTCCCAATGACTCGGAATTGCTTTTTATGCCTGAACCTATAACCGCAACTGAAAGGGCGCATCCCAGGCCGTCTGCTATGCGCCTTCCCTCACTGAGAGCTTCGTAAGTGACCTTCCGAAAAACACCATCTACCTGTTCCGCTATTGCAAGTACTCCGCAAGACATATCAATCTCCTTATAATAAATTTATCAAACAACCTTTGCCTCTTCATGCAAAGCCTCGACAAGTGCTTTGGCTTTATCCGCGGCAGTCTCCCCTGCAATCATCTTTCCGCCTTTTCGTTCAGACGGATATTTGAGTGAAATAATCTTTGTCTTCGGGGCGCCTATTCCGGCAGCATCAAGACCGACATCTTTAAGGTTTTTAATTTCAAGAGGTTTTTTCTTGGCCTTCATAATACCTGGAAGAGATGCATACCTTGGTTCATTCAAGCCGCGCTGGGTTGTTATAATAGCAGGAAGGGGCGCTTCCACAACAACCATGCCGCCCTCAACTGTCCTGCTGCACGTTATTCTCCTGTCGGCTATCGCTTCTTTCATTACCATCGTAACAGCCGGAATATTCAGGAATTCAGCCACCGCTGACCCCACCACGTAATTATCACCATCAACAGCCCGCTGGCCTGCAATTATAAGATCAAACGGCATATTCTTAAGAACTGCCGCAA
>JAHJJB010000269.1 GCA_018823005.1 Pseudomonadota bacterium
ATTATCGCCTTCCTTGTACTTGGCCAAAATTGGGCGTTCTTCAAAGATCTCTTTTCACCTTTTACTTTTCACCTTATTCACACAACATACTTGATGCTCAGCCTTTCGGCTGCATTATAATCACTTATCCAGAGCATCCGACATGCCTATCGGAAGCGATGTGGAACGTCCTAAAGGCGCAACGATTTTTTTCAGTTCCGTATCAAAGCTGAGAAAAACATCCACGACCCTCTGCGCAACATCCTCAACATCAAGGCGCCTGTAAAGACGCGGATCCTGGGAGGTAATTCCTTTCGGACAGCGCCCTATGTTGCATATATTGCACCTGTCTGATTCAGAGCCGACACACCCTGCGGCAGCCTGCATAATATATTTTCCGGCCTGAACACCGCTTGCTCCCAGCATAATAAGGGCGGACGCATTTGCTGCAAGGTTTCCGCTTTTCCCGATGCCCCCTGCCGCAAAAATCGGTATTTCATTCTGCATGCCCGTCTTTGTCAGGGTAAGGTAGCAGTCCCGCACATTGCTTGCTATCGGATGCCCCATGTGATTCATGGAAACATTGTAGGCTGCTCCGGTTCCCCCGTCTTCGCCGTCAATTGCAAGACCTCCTGCATAAGGATTCCGGGTCAGATTATTCAATACCGCAAGGGCCGTGGATGTTCCTGAAATTTTGGGATAAACAGGCACCCTGAAACCCCAGGCCATGCACATGGACTGTATCATTTTCGCCACGGATTCCTCTATGGAATACTGTGTCTGATGTGTCGGAGGGCTTGGAAGACTGACTCCGGCCGGGACCCCCCGGATAGCTGCAATCAGCTTGTTAACCTTGTGCCACATGAGAAGTCCCCCGTCCCCCGGCTTGGCACCCTGGCCGTATTTTATTTCGATGGCGCACGGATCTTCCTTCATGTGAGGAATTGAATGTATGATCTCATCCCACCCGAAATATCCGCTTGCAATCTGAAGAATGACATACTTTATGAAACGGCTCCGAAGAAGCCTCGGCGGACATCCTCCCTCTCCGGTGCAGATTCTGACAGGCATCGAGAGTTCTTCATTCAGGTACGCAATGCCCATCTGAAGCCCCTCCCACATATTGGGAGATAAAGCCCCGAAAGACATTCCTCCTATTATGAGAGGATAGATATCCCTTACCGGCGGTATCCATCCGTTCTCGTAATAAAATTCGAGGTTCTTTTCCGGCGGAAGAATTCTCCCGAGAAGGGTTCTTAGTTCAAACTCGTGACGTCCCGCATCGAGTGCTGGGTCGGTCAGCATAGAGATCCTGATGAACTTTATCTGGTCAAGAATTCCTCCCTTAACATTGCGGCGACCTCCGCGGCTGCGCGGCTGCCCTCCCTGATTGATATGGAATATCAGTTTATCGGCTTCATCGCTTTTTACAGGAATAATCGCATCGTTAGGGCAGACCATATTGCACATTGCGCATCCCACGCAACTGTAAGCCGGGTCGGTCCTCTGGCGTATTCCGTGGAATACGGAATTTATGCTGGATGGTACAGATCCTGTGTCCAAAGATGTTTGAAGTATTCTTTTCCGAAAAACTCCTAGTTCAATGGCGTTTACCGGGCAGACAGCCGTACACTGGCCGCATAAAGTGCATTTATCCCTGTTCCACAGGACCTGCCATGGCAGATCTTTTTTGCTTAATGCGGAAGCGGTAATATATCTGTCTGACAACATATTTTTACCTCCTGACGATCAGGACCGACAATTGCAGTATCAAGATACATTGGTTGAAAATCTTTGCTCCTGTCCCGGTCCGGAATGGCGGCATCAAGGCCGCATATTTCGGAAGAAAAAGCGAAGATTCCGGGTTTTCCTCCCACAACGCCCGGTCTTAATTTCTTCCTGTCCTGAAGCATAAAAAGTGAATGGTCGGGCAGGCATCCTATTACACAGTTCGGGCCGTCAATTACCAATTTTCTGCATGAGTGTTTGAGATGTTTCAGAAGTTTCGCATCAGGATGCTTTTCAATATCCCCATCCTTTAGAGGAGTTATGAGATGCTTGTATGTCTCCAGACCAAGATTAAGCTTTGTCTGGCAGTAGTGAAGAATGTGGGTAAAGACCTCCGAATCGGACTGATATCCAGAGTATCCGTCAAAACCTCTCGACATAAGAAAATCCCTTATGGGGAAAAAAGCGGTATTTTCACCGTTTGTCATTGTCGAATAACCCTGGAGAAAGAATGGATGACAGGCGTAAAGATTTATCTCGTAATTCGTATTCTGTCTTCCCTGGGCCATGACGACACGCGCTTCAAGCTCTTTCCTGTCTATCTTCAGATAATAGGCTACCTCCATGGGATCACCGATCTCTTTAATCATGATGACATCAGGCCAGAAGGAAAAGACCATTATATCTTCCTTCTCCTCGCCCATTTTTCTGAGTTTAAGTCTTATATCCACAAGCCTGTCGTAAAGAGTCTTTTCTCCAAGATTTTCCCATTCTTCGGGATATTCATAAGCCCTTATAAGGTAAACATCTCTTTTGGGAGTCCCCGCAGGCGGCTTCTTGGGAACCCTGATGGTGAGCCTGTATTTTGTCATGAAGCCTATATCCATCATAAAAGTGTCGAGACGCTTTAAACCGCTTTCGCTGCAAATTCCGGAGAGAATCGGAGCGTCTTTCATGTTTTCAAAAGGCCCTCCGAGGTCGCGTAAAAAAAGCCCGACTCCGGAGCCGTCATGCCCTTCCTTCATAATATCCAGAGCTTCGATCGCCCTCATGGGAGATAAGGGGTCTTTGCTGGTTATTGCAATCAAGCGGCACATTAAAATACTCCTTCTACTATAAAACCATTTGATATTCTTTACTAATACCCTGCGCCGGGATTACTCCTGGTGTATGGCGCAGATATAGATTATATACATGTCAACTGATTTAGCAATACCTGTGCCAGAAAATATGGAAAAAGAGTTCGGGGGTTCAAGGGTTCAAGGGGTCAAGTGGGAAAAAATATTCTTCAAGCCCGATCTCTTGTATTTTTAAATAGTTGAATCCGGATTTATATTAAAAAGAGGCTGTCCGAACCTTTAATTTCCCGATTTGCTGCTGTCTGGCCGCCTTTTTTCTATATAAGAGTTGTACATAAATGTTAAAAGTCATGTTTTTTTATTACGGTTTTGTAACCATTTTCACTTATTTGGTTCTATACTAAGAAACAGGATTCGAGGATTCAAGGGGTCAAGGGTTCGAGTGGAAAAACAATGTTTTTGTTTGCCTGACTCCTTGACCCCGGATAGTTAAACGATGATAGGGGAGGGCTGTATGACCGGAAATATTTCACGAAGATCCTTTATAAAGGGTGGCCTTGCCGCGTGCGCGGTCGCGGCATCAGGCATTCCGGCTTCAGCAGCCGGAGCTGATAAAGATAAACAGCTTGCGACCCTGCTTGATATCGGAAAGTGCATCGGGTGCGGGGCGTGTGTCGAAGCCTGCAGCGAGATAAATGCGGAAAAATACCCTGAACCGAAGAAGCCGTTTCCCAGAATGTATCCGGACAGAGCAAAACCGGAAGACTGGTCGGATAAAAAAGACGTCAATGACCGTCTGACCCCTTATAACTGGCTCTACATACAGAGCGCCGATGTGACGGTGAACGGAGAACAGAAAACAATTACCATACCGAGAAGGTGCATGCACTGCGTAAACCCGCCATGTGTAAAGCTGTGTCCCTGGGGTTCGGCAAAGCAGCTTGAAAACGGCATATCCCGTATAGATCCGGATCTTTGTCTCGGCGGCGCCAAATGCAGGGATGTCTGCCCGTGGGAAATTCCCCAGCGCCAGACAGGAACAGGGCTTTATCTCGATATTCTGCCTGCTTTTGCCGGAAACGGCGTGATGTACAAGTGTGACCGGTGTTACAACCGCATTTCGGAAGGCAAGCCCCCGGCATGCATAGAGGTGTGCCCTGAAAACGTACAGGAGATAGGTCCCAGGAATGAAATCATCAAAAAAGCTCTTGCTCTTGCAAAAGAGACGAACGGCTACATATACGGCGAAAATGAAAACGGCGGGACAAATACTATTTACGTATCCCCGGTCTCCTTTGAGGAATTGAACAAAGCGATCAAAACAGGCAAAGGAAAACCTCATCTGAAGGCCGTATCCGATTCCATGGGAAAGGCAAATAACCTGCTTGCCGCTCTGGCTATAGCACCCATAGCAGGTATCGCCGCTGCCGTCGGGACATTATATAAAAATTCCAGAAGAGAGAATGAGGTAAAAAGAGATGCACCAAAAGAATAATGTTCGTTATCTGTATCTTGTAACAGTTTTTTTCATCACCCTTTCCGGTTTCGGACAGATGCCAATATTCAAAAGGTATTACATCGCCGACATACCAGGGCTCGGGTGGCTTGCCAGATTTTATGTAACACACTATATGCATTATATTTGTGCGGCGCTGCTAATCGGATTTTCAGCATACATTATAACCGGTTATGTAATGGCCGGCAGAAAAAAATCGGAATTAACAGTTACGGGATATCTAAGGGGCGCTTTGATAGCCGGCCTGATAGCTACCGGAATTCTGCTTGTAATAAGAAATTTCGAAGGCTACATGTTTTCTCATAATTTCATTATTTTTCTTGATTTAAGCCATCTTGCGCTGGTGATGCTCTTTCTGTTAACAAGCCTGTACTGCCTGATCTTCAAAAAGAAGTGGTCAAGGGATAGTAACCAGTAATCAGTGAACAGTGAATAGTAGATAGTGAATGGTTAATATAGCCTTTTTTTGACTATTCACTGACGACTTTTATTAACGACTTTTTATCAAAAAAGGATTATTATAATGAAAGAGATAACAATTTTACTTATAGTTGTCGGAGTATGGGTTCTGTTGCAGGCATATATATTGCCGAAATTTGGAATATCAACATGAATGCGTAATTCTTGTCAGGTGACAAGCAAAAAAACCGATGAAAAAAATCCCGGAGCGGAAAACGATAAGTGACGAAGACACCGAATTGATTACCGCCATAAATTCGGGGCAGAAGTCTTTATTCTATGATCTCGTAAAAAAATACGAACAGAAACTCTATAACTTCGGTCTGCGGATGTGCAACGAGAAGCGGGATGCCGAAGATATGGTTCAGGATACTTTTTTAAATGTTTACAGATATTTATCTGAATTCAGATATGAAGCAAGTTTCAAGAACTGGCTTTACAGGATAGCAAGTTCAGCATGTATAAAGAGAAGGCGGAGATCAAAATTCGCGCCTGAAAAAGAGATATCCCTCGAAGATTTCATACCTGAGAATAAAGAGAATATTCCGGACAGTCTGCCGCCATGGGCCTCGGAACCGCTTGAAAAGGTTCTAAACGCAGAGCTGTCTGATAATATACAAAAATCAATTTTATCACTTCCTGAAAAATACAGGATTGTACTGGTTTTAAGGGATGTTGAAGGGTTCGACACCGAAGAGACCGCGCAGATTCTGAATATAAAACCCGCAAGCGTAAAAGTAAGGCTCCACAGAGCGCGGCTTTTCCTTAAGGAAAAACTGAGGGATTATTTTGAACATGACAGATAAAAAACATGATCATCAAAAATGCTTATCTCTGTTTAAAAAACTCTCCGAATATCTGGATAATGAGCTTGATGATAAAACCTGCGAAGAGATAAGGCACCACATGGAAGAGTGTATAAGGTGCAAAGTATGCCTTGAAACACTGAAAAGAACGGTTGAATTATGCAGGAATATAAAAACAGCAGGCATTCCGGATAGTCTGAAAGAACGGTTGAAGTTGATGGTTTATGATCCCTAGAATCCTTAACCCCTTGACCCTTTGACCCCTTTATCTTTAACCATCTTTACTATTTCATCCAGAATCGGCGGTTTCAAGGTTCTCCATTTTGGCTTAATGGCATTATCTTCATGCCAGTCGAACTCAACTGCTTCAAAGCTTTCGGGTATAATATGCTCGTTTTTCTTTCCGTATCTCTTTAAGGGATAATATTCAATCCAGAGCATCCGGTGCGAGTCAATGTGAAAATCCCTTGATACCATTGTGGCTATATGGCCTGCACAGCTTCTTACCGACATTTTACTTTCCGGAACGTCTGAAACAACGACAATTATCGGCCGCAGATGCGCTATCCCTTTAGAGTCTCCCTTTGAAAGATCATATATCCGAAGCCTGCACATGCCGCTTCCCAGTCCAAGCTTCCCGCCCCACCCTTTCCATGAATATATTATGTCCCGAACAAGCATGATAATTCCCTGTCAGAAAAAAAGTAATAAATTTAGAATCCGTGCAGCAGACTGCGGATAAAGCGCTCGTTTTTTTTATTGCAGAAATATAGGACGTAATAATCCAAAAAGCAAAGCTCTTTTTTATGTCTTTAACGGACCCGTGGCAACAGGCAGATGAGTTGGGAAAAAATATTCCATGCCGACAGCAGAAACTAAACATGCTGTGGAATAAAGAAGCGGAGGAGTTGATACAGGTTTGGATGCCTGTGTCTGCTTATCATCCATGATTTGATTCGCGCATTAATCCAGGTTGAGTGCGACGAAATCCACCTCGTGTCTGCAGCAGTACCGCAGTCAAAATCAATCCGCCTCCAATCCAGGTAAGAGGTGAGAGTGTCTCGCTTAAACATATGGCGGCGAGCAGCACAGTGACCACCGGCTCCAGGGTAGACAACATTGCCGCATTCACCGGCCCGATGCGCTTAAGACCTGCCAGAAAAGCCACAACGGGTATTACTGTAGCAACCAGCACGATCGACGTGATGGTTGCCCACCCCTCGACTGAGGCCGGCAGGTGCGGCCCATTAATGCCCATCAAAACGCCGGCGGTTATTCCGGCTGAGGCAAAGATCACCGTTGAAGATTGCACCGCCGAGACGTGTACCATGACCCGAGCCCCCACAAGTATATAAACCGAATAAATCGCCGCGGCGGAAACCGCCAGCAGAATACCCGGAACCTGGCCTCCTGCCGGACCGACCGTGAGCGCCGTGCCTGCCAGGGCCAATCCCAGCGCCAGCCTCTTGATGCCTGTTATTGGCATGTGCAGCACAAGAGAAGAGATCAGAGCGATAAAGATCGGATACAGGTAGAAAAGCAGGGCCACCAGACCCGCAGAGGCATACCTGAGCGCAGTCAGATAGGCAAACGCCTGACCCACATAGCCTATTGCGCCCATTCCGATAAGCCGGAGCAATATAGATCCGCGCGGTAACGGTTCGCGCCTGATTACAAGCAGCGCCAGCATCAGAATCGCTGCCAGCGAGAAACGCAAGAACAGTATCGTAAAGACGTCCATGCCGTCATCATAGGCATACCGGCCGAAAAGGGCCAGGGTGCCGAAACCGGCCGCAGACAGCGCCACCAGAAAAATTCCGATAAAACGAGCAAATATTGCTTCTCCAACTCTCTGGTTTAGTGACATTAAGCCCTAATGATTAAAGTGTTATTGCCTGGTCAAGGTGCCATATATCCTTAAAAGCCTGTCCGGAAGCTGACAAACGTCTGAAATGACATTATGGTGAAAATGCCCGTAAAGATCATCCAGCCTGGAATCCGGGGAAATATCGACGGTTATGGCGCGGACATAAATTTTTTTAGATTGTGCTTCAAATATTGCCCTGCGGGTATCCTCTATAGCATAAACCTGCTTGTAATCAGTATCGTTGGGAAAACCATCGCTTATTACCAACAGCAGGCGAACCCTTGAAGGCACTTTTTCAAGCTGCCGGGTTGCATGGCGTATTGCAGCCCCCATTCTTGTCCTTCTTTGCGGGGAAACAGCGTTTATTCTCTTCCTTATCGTATCATCCATGCTTTCTGAGAAGTCTTTAATGGCATAATAATCGACACCAAGCCTTCCTGTTCCGGAAAAGCCTGCAACAGCGAACCCGTCCCCCGCAACATTCAGGGCTTCGCAAAAAAGCACCGCAGCCTCTTTTATGATTTCATGTACCGATTTATTTGCCTCCATAACAAGGCCCGATGTTGACCTGGAAAGATCGATAAGCAATAGGGCGGCAATATCCCGCTGCTGCTTAATCCTTTTTATATAGAGCCTCTCTGACGGTATAAGACCAGCTTTTTTGTCGATAGCAAAATCAAGGAGCGCACGGTAATCAAATTCTTCTCCTTCAACCCACTGCCGCAGGGTTTTAATCTTTTCAGGTCTGAGCAGTTCAAATTCCCGGCGTATTCTCTTAACCGTTCCCCGGTAACGGTTGAGAGTGCCCGCATAAAAATCACTTTTTATCCCTTCAATTTTTCTTTCTATAACTCTCACATGATCATTAAGATAGTCGCACAGATTCGCATCCCATTCCCTGTACCAGAATACCGGAGAGCCGGAATTGTCTTCAGGATAAACAAGCCCATCATGCTTTCCGTTCAATTCTGAAAATAAAGAGAGAGACAGATCAGGAGGTATTTCCTGATTTTTAATTCCGTGGGAATCTGAAAAATCACGGTAAGAGAATACAATATCCTTCAGGTCTTCATTTGACAGGGTTCCGCCATTACTCACAAGGCGTGATACCACATCTGATTTAAA
>JAHJJB010000270.1 GCA_018823005.1 Pseudomonadota bacterium
AATATTATAGCAATTCCGTTTTTAGAGCTTGCAAAAGAAAGCGGCGGAAAAATTACTTCAAATACAGTAGCAGCAGGAGCTTGTCTTGCCCTCCTTGGAGCCCCTTTCGGGGTTATTCGTGAAATAATTACGGAAGGCTTTGCTTCAAAAGGTAAAGATATTGTTGAAAAAAACCTTAATGCCGCAAAGGCGGGATATGAATCTGTCGGGAAAATTCCGTTTAAATTTGCATTCAAGTGGAAAGCTTCCAGGCCGAGAGGTATCCTTATTGATGGATCAAGGGCTGCTGCCCTTGGTGCCCTTGCCGCGGATTGCCGCTTTGCCGCCTTTTATCCCATGTCTCCTGCAACCGGTATTATGGCCCATCTTGCATCCGTTGCAAATGATTTTCCGCTGGTAGTTGAACAGGCTGAAGATGAGATAGCCGCGGTCAATATGGCTATAGGCGCTTCGTTTGCAGGGGCAAGAGCCATGACTGCAACTTCCGGGGGCGGATTCTGCCTTATGACGGAAGGCCTTGGTTTATCCGGCATCACTGAAACCCCGATTGTGATCGTGAATGCACAGAGACCAGGGCCTGCGACAGGGATGGCGACCAGAAGCGCCCAGGCTGATCTTCTGTTTGTAATCAATGCTTCACAGGATGAATTTCCAAGATTTGTTTTTGCCCCCGGTTCGCCTGCTGAAGCTTTTGAAACAACTTCAAGGGCTTTTCACCTTTCAGATAAATATCAGGTTCCGGCAATCATACTTGTAGACCAGTACCTTAATGATTCTCTTTTTATTGCCGAAAAGGCTTTAAAAGCGCCGGGAAAAGTAAAAAGATTTATTGTGGGGGATTCCGATCTGAAAAATCCCGCTGAATATAAAAGATATGCCTTAACAAAATCCGGAATCTCTCCGAGGGCCGTCCCCTGCAACGGCAAAGCTATAGTAATGGTGTCGGGAAATGAGCACAAAGAAGACGGGCATACGAGTGAGTCGGCACAGGTCAGGATTGATATGGTAAACAAGAGAAATGCGAAAATCGTAAAAATGCTTTCCGAGATGAATCCGCCTGAAACATATTTTCCCAGATCAAAAATTCTTCTTGCGGGATGGGGATCTGCAAAGGGAGCCATAAGAGAGGCTGTTGACATTTTGAGGAAGGAAAAAATCAGTGCAGGATGTGTCAATTTTAACGACTTATGGCCCTTCCCGGCGGCTGCGGCAAAGAAGGCATTTATGGCATGCGAAAAATTTTATATGATTGAGCAAAACAGCACGGCGCAGCTTGGCAGGCTGATTAAGGAGCAAACGGCCCTCTCATATTCAGGGGCTGTTCTGAAATATGACGGAAGACCCTTTTATCCGGAAGAGATAGCCGATGGGATTAAAAAATATATGAGGTAACTATGGTCAAAATAAAAGATTACGATTCAGATGTTGAGAACAATTGGTGCCCGGGTTGCGGAAATTTCGGAATTCTTGCTGCCATGAAGGGTGCTCTTGCAGCACAGAGGATTTCTCCTGAAAAAATTCTTATAATCTCGGGGATAGGGCAGGCGGCCAAGACACCCCATTATCTTAAATGCAATCTTTTTCATTCCCTGCATGGAAGGGCGCTTCCCGTTGCGACAGGAGCCAAGATCGCTAATCACAAACTTACCATTCTCGTCAATTCGGGCGATGGTGACTGCTACGGCGAAGGTGGAAATCATTTCATGCACGCAGTCAGGCGCAACATCGATCTTACCATTCTCGTGCATAACAACAAAGTCTATGGCCTTACAAAAGGTCAGGCATCGCCTACTTCAGATGAAGGGATGATAACCAAAATACAGAGTGATGGCGTTTTAAGCGAAACATTTAATCCGCTTTCAGTTGCTCTGGCACTCGGCGCCGGATTTGTGGCAAGGAGCTTTTCGGGAAAAGCTGAACACTTAAGCAAAATTATTCAGGAAGGGATTAAACATAAAGGATTCAGCCTTATCGATATACTTCAACCCTGTGTATCCTTTAACCATGTCAATACGTTCGACTGGTACAAAAAGCGTGTGTATGATCTGTTTGAAGAAGGATATATTCCTGATAATTTCAACAGGGCAATGGAACTTGCCAGGATGTGGGGGGATAAAATCCCCATAGGAATTATCTATCAGAAAGAAAAACCCTCTTATACGGATAAGATTAATAAACTAAAAAAAGGCACTCTCGTATCGGGAGAATATTCGCAGAAAAAAGTTCAGAACGCAATCAACAGCCTATAAAACCGGATCACCTCCAAAAGAGTTGATGATCCAGGATTCTAGGAGTCAAGGGTTCCGGTGTCCGGAAAAACTCATAATAACTTATATAATAACTTGTATTGACACGGTGCCAAAGAGCTGTTATCTTACAGACCAATAAACGCTGTTCCTGGATTAAAATGATTAAATTGTAAGCCCCGGAATACATCCGGGGCTTTTTTTGTTTTCAGGAACACACAATGAAAGGATTACAATGAGTTTCAATAATTTTAATTTTCATCCGCATGTTGCGGCAGGCGCAAGGGCAGCAGGGTATGTTGCGCCGACACCCATACAGGAGCAGGCAATTCCGTCTGTCATGTCGGGGAACGATGTCATGGGTCTGGCCCAGACCGGTACAGGCAAAACAGCCGTATATGCGCTGCCGATTCTTCACAAGCTTATGTCCGGCAGGCGAGGACAGGTCCGGGCACTTATAATTGCCCCGACCCGTGAACTTGCGGAACAGATAAACGAGGCCATCAATACCCTGGGTCGGCAGACAGGCATCCGCAGCATAAGCATATATGGCGGTGTCGGGATTAATCCGCAAATGCAAAAGCTTAAAAAGGGCGTAGAAATCGTGGTTGCCTGCCCTGGAAGACTTCTTGACCACATCGACCGGAGGACAATCAATCTGTCCGGGCTTGAGGTTCTGGTTGTCGACGAAGCTGATCAGATGTTTGATATGGGATTTATGCCGTCAATCCGGCAGATAATTAAACATATTCCGCGCAAGCGACAGACCCTTCTCTTTTCGGCCACAATGCCGGATGAGATAAAGAAGCTCGCCCGCGAGCTGCTTCATGATCCGGTCACGGTAAAAGTGGGCAAAACCGCTCCGCCGGTTATGATAAGCCACGCTCTCTATCCGGTGGAACAGCACCTCAAGACGGCAATGCTGCTCGAACTGCTTCACCGGACAGACACTGAGTCGGTGCTCGTCTTCACCCGAACAAAACATCGCGCAAAGCGGCTGGGAGAACAACTGTTAAAAGCCGGCTTCAGAACAGCTTCATTGCAGGGGAATCTCTCCCAGAACAAGCGGCAGGCTGCCATGGAAGGATTCCGTGACGGTACCTACCAGATTCTGGTTGCAACTGATATTGCCGCACGCGGAATCGACGTGAACCGGATATCACATGTCATCAACTATGATATTTCCGATACACCGGAGGCGTACATCCACCGCATAGGCAGAACCGGCCGGGCTGAGAAAAGCGGCGATGCGTTCACTCTTGTTACAAGAGAAGATACAGCGACTGTTCGGGCAATCGAAAAGATTCTCGGAAGCCCGCTCAGGCGTAATACAATAGACGGCTTCAACTACAGCATGCCGGCTCCCCGGAAAGACGCTGAGTATGCGCGCACACCGGCATATGCGCCACGAAACCGAAGGGTGGGCCGTGCCCGTTCCTACTGACCTTCCGATTATTAAATTCTTAAATCAATGAATTAGCCCGCAGACATCTGCGGGCTAATTCATTTTCTTGACAAATTAGCATGTTATGCTATTTGTGTCTTGCCAATCATTTATGATGACCTTCAAAAAGTCATATTTAGGCCTTCTCAAAATCAAAAAAGAGGGTGTCTATGTCCGAAGAAAGTTCACAAAGCATTCAAAACAGGCTTTTGGCCAGCGAAAGCAGACTCAGGAGTATCTTTCTGGCTGCGCCGGTCGGAATCGGGGTAGTGGTTGATCGCATAATAAAAGATGCAAACGACCGCCTCTGTTATATGACTGGTTACAGCAGGAATGAACTTGCAGGCCAAAGCGCCAGGATGCTTTACCTAACCGATGCCGATTACGACTATGTGGGCAGGGAAAAATACCGCCAGATAGCCGAAAATGGCACCGGTTCGGTGGAGACACGCTGGCGCCGCAAAGACGGCACGGTGATTGACGTGCTGCTGAGTTCCACACCTTTAAACGAATCCGACCTTTCTGCCGGTGTAACTTTCACGGCGCTCGACATCACCGAACGTAAACGTTCCGAAAGGGATCTGCAGGATAGCGAAAGCAGAAACCGGCTCCTTGCGGAAAAGATGAACGATATAATCTGGACTGCGGATCTTGCTTTGCATTCAACATATGTTAGCCCTTCTGTAGAAAAAGTACTCGGTTTCACGGTGGAAGAGAGGATGTCTCAAAACTCGGCGGATCAGATGACTCCTGAATCATTCTTGCGCGCGACCGAAACCTTCATGAAGGAACTCGAACACGATCTTGAGCCCGGCAACGATCCAGACAGAACCGTAAAAATGGATATTGAATATTATCATAAAAACGGATCCATAGTATGGTGTGAAAATATCGTTGGGGCACTCAGGGATGAAAATGGAACAGTAACAGGGATTCACGGTGTATCCCGCGATATTACTGAGCGCAAACTATCGGATGAAGCGCTGCAGCACGAAAAACAGCGGTTTCAGAGTCTTATCCAGAATGCTCCCTTCGGGATGGTGCTGATTGATGAAAACGGAAAATTTACTTACGCAAATCCCCGGTTTACTGAAATCTTCGGCTATGACCTTTCGGATGTTCCTGACGGGAAAAGATGGTTTGAGCTGGCATATCCTGATTCGGAATACAGAAATCAGGTCATATCAGCCTGGATTGAGGATTTGAAGGAATATGTACCGGGCGAAAAGAGGCCGCGGATTTTTGATGTCACCTGCAAAGATGGTTCCCGGAAGATCATTCATTTCGTTCCGGTAAGTCTGAAGACAGGTGAAAATCTCGTTTCCTTCGAGGATATCACCGGAAGAGTGGCTCTGGAGGATCAGCTCCGCCAGGCCCAGAAGATGGAATCTGTGGGCCGTCTGGCAGGAGGGGTAGCGCACGATTTCAACAACATGCTTCAGGCAATCATGGGATATGCCGAACTGGCCATGATTAAGAGCCAACAGGGCTCAGCCCCCGACTCAGACCTGATCCAGATAAGTCAGGCCGCACAGCGGGCAGCCGACTTGACCAGGCAACTGCTGGCCTTTGCCCGCAAGCAGGCGGTGAGCCCAAAGGTGCTGGATTTGAATATAACGGTGGCGAGCATGCTTGGAATGCTGAACCGGGTCATCGGAGAGGACATCGAACTGGCATGGAAGCCGGGGATTGACCCTTGGCCTGTAAAGATGGATCCGGCTCAGATCGACCAGATCCTGGCCAATCTCCTGGTCAATGCGAGGGATGCAATCTCAGGAGTGGGGAAGGTGACCATCGAAACGGGAAACGTGGCGCTGGATAAAGCTTATTGCCGGATTAATCCGGGATTTGTGCCCGGAGAATACGCTCTGCTGGCTGTCAGCGATACAGGGTCCGGAATGGACAAAGAGACTGCTTCACACATCTTCGAGCCGTTTTTCACAACCAAGGAGGTTGGCAAGGGCACTGGTTTGGGGCTGGCCATGGTCTACGGGATAGTAAAACAAAACAGCGGATTTATTAATGTTCACAGCGAGCCAGGCCACGGCACGACTTTTAATATATATCTGCCCTGGTGTCAGGCGCAGGTGGAAACAGAAGCTGCTGTGCAGGAACAGATAACTCCAGAGGGTACCGAGACCGTACTGGTAGTTGAGGACGAAGAAATGCTCCTTGAACTTGTCAGTACAATTCTCAAAGAACAGGGCTATACGGTTCTGACGGCCGGAAATCCGGCAGATGCGATGACAATGGCGCATGAACATAACAGTCCTATCCATCTGCTGATTACTGACGTGGTGATGCCGGGGATGAACGGTTTAGAACTGAAGGAAGCGATTGGCATCCTGCGGCCTGAGATAAAAGCATTGTTTATGTCCGGATATACGGCTGATATTGCCGCCCTCAAGGGGATAATAGAAGAAGGTACTCCCTTTCTGCAAAAGCCTTTTTCGATCCAATCCTTAGCCATAAAAGTCCGGGAGGTGCTCGAAGGACTTACTCCATCAATATAAAGCACAAAACATAGACCGAGGACCATGCGGAGAGGAGTTCAAAATGTCATTCCCTAACAGAAACAATCCTTATCATTTCAATGAGTTTCTCGAATGGAGAGATAAAGTCGATTATTACGCGGACGACCCTTTTATCCAGCAGGTGGTGCGCTGTTTTACGGGTGATGAATGGGAGAAGGTGGATGCCGAAGCCCGCAGACTATCAATGAAGGCCTCTTTCAGGTGGCGGGATCTTTCAGAAAGGATTGCGTTGCCGGAAAAGCGCCCATACCTGATGCAGTACGACGGGCACCATAACCGGATTGATCGGATCGTTCGTCCGCATGAAACGGAAATTCTCGAAAAAGAAGTTTTTTCAGAAGCTCTTTTTTCCGGCAGAACATCCCCTTGGGTCAAGCTCATAAAGATGTATCTTGTCTATCAGAACGGAGAGGCCTGCATCGCCTGCCCGGTAACCTGCACGGAGGGGCTTGTAGTGCTCCTTGAAAAATTTGCGGACAGCCCGGAAATAAAGCAGATTCTGAACCACTGCAAGGAGGGTATTAACGGAGAATTTGCCATCGGTGCCCAGTATCTTTCAGAGATTCATGGAGGGTCGGATGTTCCGGCCAATGTCCTTGAGGCTGTCAAAGAGGGAGATTCATGGCGGCTTTACGGAACCAAATTCTTCTGTTCGGCAACCCACGCCGACTACGCTGTTGTCACGGCCAAACCGCAGGGATCGGAAGAGGTCGCGCTATTTGTAATGCCCTCATGGCTTCCCGGAAACAGGGAAAAGGAGATAAGAAACGATTTTACCATTGACCGCATAAAATGGAAAATCGGGACAAGCGAACTTACCACGGGAGAGCTTACATTAAACGGGGCTGTCGCTTATCCTGTCGGTCCTCTGGCGAAAGGAGTTGCCAATGTCGTCGGCATAGTTCTTACCTGCTCCCGCCTGACCGTGGGGCTTTCAGGCGCCGCCTGCATGACGAGGGCTGTTCGGGAAGCAAGTAAATATGCGCAGTTCAGGCAGGCATTCGGCACGGCCATCGGCAACTTTCCCATGGTTGCAGGGCAGCTTGAGAGCATGGATCATTCTGCAAAAAGAACCACTGCCGGAGCCTTCAGGCTTTACAGGGATTTTTTAAATCTTGAAGGGGGACTTAAAGGCGGTCTGGTCACCGACGAAACGGAGACAACCAGAAAGAAACGTTTTGAAATCCGGGAACTTATAATGCTGCAGAAGATCACTGCTGCCTGGGACAGTACCGATGTCATCCGCAGTGCAATGTCCATTTTCGGAGGACATGGAGTGATGGAGGATTTTTCATCCCTTCCCCGCCTTTACCGTGATGCTGCCGTAAACGAGTTGTGGGAAGGGCCGAGAAATGTCCTTTTAACCCAGATACACCGCGATCTGCAGCGCGCATCAGGGTGGTACAGCCCGGCGGAATTTGTAACTGATATTCTGTCCGGAGCAGATGAGTTGCTGGTCGCTGAGCTATCGGAAGAAATCACAGAACTGGTTTCTCATTCAAGTTTATTCAGCATGGATGAAAAAACCATGGAGATTTGCAGGCGCTGGGATGCCTTCTGCCACAGACTGTTCCATTCCTACCAGGATCTTGCCATGCAGGAGGTTGAGATATAATTATCATGGATCATCTCCAAAACATTAAGGAGGATATATGGAAATCGAAGAAGAAGGGAAGTTAGTGCAGGCACATCTGGGTTATACTGATGAAGAGACCAGTCTGTTCATGAAAAATCCTCGCAATATAGAAGTCCTTTCCAAGGCCGGGGCGATGATGAACAAAACGATTATAATTGAGGTCGTCGAATCTCATGGATGCAACAGCCGGCACAAAGTCGGGGACAGGATCTATTTCGACGGCGCCGGGAATCTTATCACGAAAATGAGCCCGAAAAGAATCTGCTGTTTTGCTCTTGAGCCGATTACCAAGCTCATTTTCGGAGCCCATGAATTATTCTATGCCGGTGTGGATCCCAATGAGATGAGGTTCAAGCGGACAGGCTGCTTCGATGTCGGTGTTAAGTGCGGCGGATGGGGAAAAATTGTCATGGAAATCAAAGTGGTGGATAGAAAATAGCAGAGGCAAAATACTACTTAAATTCATTCGGGTTAGGGAGGCTTTCAACATGAAGCATAATTCGCATTACTTTAAGAAACCGGAATATTGCGGGCGAATCCTGACCGAAAAATACAGTAAGGCTTTAAAGAAACGCGTGTCGGAATGTATAGCGGCCTTCCGGGCTTTCGAGGAAATCGGGGATCTATCCATACCTTATATCTCTGCCTGGCATGAAGATAAAAATGTCATCTGGTACGAATTCGCCGCCAGGGGGTTCACGGATTTGATGGGATGCGATATCTCCAGCCTTGCCGGGGTGTTTAGAAACAGCATTCTTGACCGGCGCATTTACAGATATCCGGAAGGCGAAACGGGTATTCAGAAAGAAGTCTTGAGCCGGGAAGGGTTGGAAGGAGCCAGAAAGCAGCTTCGGGAGAACGGCAAGGAGCATGGGATTGTTGAAGCCGTTTATAAAATTTCCCTTGGTGAAAACATTCACTGCTGGCTGAAAGACAGTGCTGTCGTTGAAACTTACAAAAAAGACAATGTCTGTCTTTCAATCGGATGCCTTACGGTTGTTTCCAAGGAGATGGAGTCTGAGGAGAAATGTGAAAACCTGATCGTTGAACTGAAAAACGCTCTTGCCAAAGTCAAGACATTGAGCGGGTTACTCCCGGTCTGCTCACATTGCAAGAAAATCCGGGATGACAAAGGTTATTGGAATCAACTTGAGACTTATATCCTCGAACATTCGGATGCGGAGGTAAGCAATAGTATCTGTGAGGAATGTGCCAAGGAACACTTTCGAACACCCCATCCTGATTTAGGCAAGCCCTGGAACGTAATAACCAGAAAGCCGGATAAGTAATATAGCGATTGTCAGAATAATGTTCCGATTGAGTTCGTTAACATTGTTTGGGTATGGGACTTTGTTAACACTGAAATTATTCATTTTTATCCAACACTACTTTTAGTTGAATACTCTTGCCGCTTGATCAAGAATATAGCCACCGATAGGAAGTGCCGAAGTGGCGGCCGGTGAAGGAGCGTTGCATACGTTGATGGATCTTTTGGAATTGACAAATAAAAAATCGTGAATCAGAGCTCCTTTGTTATCTACCGCCTGAGCCCTTACGCCTGCCGGATAAGGCTCAAGATCCCCTGTCTCAATCTCAGGGCAATACTTTCTTATCAAACCAAGATATCCGCTTTTAAAGAATGAATTTTTATACTCCACGATCCCCGAGCTAAGGTTTTCCCTGATCATCTTCCAAAAGCCCCGGAAGATAGCCATCTCTTTGAGGTCACGAAGGCTTACGTCACCCTTATGGTAGCCTTCGCGTTTCAAGGCCAAAACGGCATTGGGCCCGACGGTGACGCTGCCATCGATCATGCGGGTCAGGTGAACACCTAAAAAAGGCAGGTCTGGATCGGGAACGGGGTAGATTAGATGATGGATGATGTCTCTCTTGTTTCGCGGTAGCTGATAGTACTCTCCCCTGAAGGGCACGATCTGAAAATTGGCCTTCAACCCCAGCATTCGCACGAGACGATCCGACATCAACCCCGCACAGGTGATAAGGTGGCGCGCCGCAAAGTCTCCCTTGGTGGTTTCAACCCTTACCTCATCTGCCATTTCCTTCAGGTCTATAACCTCAGTCCCAAGCCTGATCTCTCCGCCAGCCTTATTAAATTGTTCGGCCATTTTACCCGTGAACAAACGATAGTCTGTAATGCCTGTCTTGCGCACCAGGAAGGCACCTACTCCAACGATATGGGGTTCACGTTCTCCCAGCTGATCTCTATTAAGCCATTCAACGTCGATCAGATTTTCTCGCGCCCGCTGGTAGAGCTTTTCCATTCGAACAAATTCGGCTGGATTGGTTGCCACTATTAGTTTGCCGCAGTTCTCCCAAGGTAAGCCGTACTCTTGGCAGAACCGGTAAACCATATCATTGCCATTTCGGCAAAAAAGGGACTTCAGGCTGCCCGGCTGATAATAGACACCGGCATGAATCACGCCGCTGTTGCGGCCGGTCTGATGCAAAGCGAGGTTTTTCTCCTTCTCCAACAGCAGGATTGATGTTCCAGGACAGCGCTGAGATAGCTGCCATGCAGTGGAAGTACCAACAATTCCACCACCGATGATGATGTAGTCATACATGATGTGTCTCTCTTTAACTGTAAGTATTGGCCGGGAATCGACACTACCGTACCAAATATTCTGAATTCTTTGAAGAATATCCGATCAAAAGCCGTGTCGGGATATAGGTATCGGCGAACCGCGGTAATGCTTTCCTGCCTTAGTCATATTACAACAGCGCGGCAGCCTTGATCAGCAGGGTCTCATTGGTGCCGTCCATGATCTTCAGCAACTTGGCGTCCCGTGAATATTTTTCAACCGGATACTCCCTTGATATGCCGTATCCCCCCAGTATCTGAACCATTTCAGCGGTATGCCGGACCGCCTGATCGGTGGCATAAACCTTGGCGGCAATGCTCGTCTTGAGATCTCCCGGAAAGGATTTTCCGCTGAGCCAGCTGCCTTTCCACAAAAAGGCCCGGGCTGTTTCGATGGCTTGAAAGCATTCGAAAAGCTTTTTTGCAATCAACTCGTGCTGAAATATCGGCTTGCCCCACTGGACCCTCTTTTTTGCATGCGCAAGTGCGCATTCATATGCCGCCCTCATCAAACCGACGGCTATATAGCCAACAGCGAGGTTGCCGACGGTAACAATGGCGTTATGCAACATCGGATACCCGTCACCACAGGGAAAGATCAGGTATTCCGACGGCACCTCGACTCTGTCAAAAAACACTGGCGACTGGTTGAGCACCCGCAGGCCGATTTTGTCCAGCGGACGGCCTGTTTTCAGTCCCGGAGCGTCACCGGGAACCACGAACGTACCCGAACCTTTTATCCCCATAGACGGATCGATACATGCAAAAACTATATAGGAACTGGCAATGCCCCCGTTGGATACAAAGTCCGACTTGGTGCCGCTCAGCATGTATCCGTTAGCTGATTGTTCGGCAACGGTATGATGACGGACATTGAGATCCTTATAGTTGCTGCCGTCGGAACCGACTTCCGGTTCACTGCTGCACCAGGCGGTCAGATATCTGCCGGTGATATCTTCGCAGTAGGGAATCACAAATTTGTCGACCAGTTCACGATTGTCAGGCGCCAGAAAGGAAATGAGCTGGGGTACAACGGCACCGGGAATCAGAGTGGCTGCAAAACCGGGACCCCATCTGGCTATCTCTTCCCATACCATGCCGGTTGTCTGAGGGTCAAGCCCCATCCCGCCGAACTTTTCGGGGAGTGCCATCTTGGAAAAGCCCAGTTCAAATGCCTGTGCAATGACAGCCCGGAAACATTCGCTGGTAAAGACTGCCTGCGGATCCGGGATCTTATCCAGTTCTGTTTCGGCCGGCAGCAGGATGTTTTTACCAAAATCCCGTGCTGCCGCGACGATCTGTTTCTGGGGTTTTGAAAGCTCAAAGTCGACCATATTCGTTCTCCCGCTATTATTGATGAATCAGCAAAAAATTGTTCTCACACAAAGACTAACCTGAATGTTTTCAATAGGCCTTTCTTCGTGCCTTCGTGTGAAAAATTATCATTTTCCAAGTCCATCATTATTCACCACAAAAAAAGTCTGTCATTTTGAAATAGTATGGCAGGTATATTTCCGGGTCAACTTCGG
>JAHJJB010000271.1 GCA_018823005.1 Pseudomonadota bacterium
CTGAAAGCCCTCTGCCGAAATCAGGCATTTTTTCAAAATAAGGTCTCATGTTCTAACTCCCGGTAACATCTGTCTGGTTGATATTATAAGTCCAACAATTGCGCGATTCGTTAATATATTCCAATTACAACAGGATATTGTTTCATACAACAGTAAAATTGATGGCTTCGTTGGTTGATCTCAAACAATCGGCCATAATCCTTTTTCTTCGAGAACCGTCTTTAATACTTTTAATGCGGAATTTGTCGCAGGAACACCTCCGTATATGCAGGTCTGAAATATCACCTCTGCTATTTCTTCCGGTTTGCAGCCGACATTCAATGCAGCCTGTATATGCAGCTTCAGTTCGTCGGGGCGAGATAAAACAGTCAGGGCTGCGACTGTAACAAGCTGCCTTGTAGTATGAGGAATTTTTCCCCTGGCATACATCTGGCCTGTAATAAATAGGGAAAGATCATTTGCGAGGTTCCTGTCAAAGGATTTCCAGAGATCGTAGGGCTTTTCTCCTGTTACATCCTTAAAATAGAGAGCTGCTGTCTTTTTTGTTTTTTCAACTATGTCGTCCTTCAAATTTATACTCCGTTCAAGATTGGTTTATGGTTTCTGGTTCGAAGTCTCTGGTTTTTTATATGCCCGAGTATTCCGGCCACTTGAATTGAAACAGCGAGCGCATTCCTCGCTTCTTGCAACGTGGCACTTCAATTCTGGAACCCTTGAACCCACTAATCCTTACCTGTTTGCCTTTCTTATTCCAAGCTGATCCTGCGCAATGATCCATTTACATATATTTGAGGACCCTTCTACCATGGTATATGTCGGGGTGTCCCTGTAATAGCGGGCAACGGGATATTCTGTTGAGTAGCCGTATGCGCCGAGAATACGCATCGCATAATTAGCACACTTTGTCACAGTTTCACCTGCAAAATATTTGGCATGAGCCACATCAAGACCATTGTTAAGATTCCCCTGGTCTTTTACCCAGGCTGCCTTGTAAACGAGAAGGCGGGCGGCCTCTATTTCAGCAGACATCTGGGCAATCATGTCCTGGTTCATCTGAAATTCCCTTATCAGTTTTCCAAACTGTTTGCGGGTATTGCAGTATTTGATTGCAGCATCAAGACAGGCCTGTGCAAGACCGACGGCACCGGCAGCAGCAGAAAGTCGGGTCTGGTTCAGCGAGCTGAAAACTATCTTGGCACCATCACCGGGTTTGCCGAGAATATTCTCTTTGGGAACCTTTGTTTCTGTCAGGAATATTTCGCCTGTCGGAGATGAGTGTGAGCCCATTTTTTCAAGACCTGACGTTTTGACACCATTGAAATTTTTCAGCTCAACAACAAAAGCGGAAAGCCCCTTTGATCCTTCAGCGCGGTCAGTATATGCATAATAGATAACGAGATCGGCGTAATTGGCATTGGAGATCCATGTTTTCGAACCATTCAACAACCAGTGATCTCCCTTATCTTCAGCTGTTGAAACCATTGACATGACATCTGATCCGGCATCCGGTTCCGTAATGGCAAACCCTCCGACATAATCGGCAGAAACGAGCTTCGGGATATATTTCTTTTTTGTTTCGTCGCTCCCGTATTTGAAGATGGTATATGCACAACCCAGGGTTTGCATATTGACCTGGACCCTTAAAGAGCTTGAAGCTCTTGCGATTTCTTCAGTGACTATCATTGCTGCCAGCCAGCCCATGTCGTCGCCGCCGTATTCTTCAGGAATAACAGTCCCGAAAAAACCAAGCTCTCCCATTGGTTTCAAGGCTTCCTTGTAAGGAAAATAATGGTTTTTATCCCATTCATCGGCATTAGGGGCAATTTTTTTTGCTGCAAACTCACGGACGGCTTTCCGCAGCATCTCAAGTTCTTTGGATAGGGCAAAATTCATCTTTCTTCCTCCTGTTCTTCAATAGTCTCAAACTTGATGGACTCGCAAGAAGCAATTTTTCACACGAAGGCATAAAGGCACTAAGAAAGGCCTGTTTTAAAACTCCAGGTTTTTCTTTGTGCCCTCCGTGATCTTTGTGTGAGAACGACTTTTTACGGGTCCATTAAATATGATAAGTTTGTAAAATTTTATAAGCTACAATATAACTATTCTATGACAGAAATCGGCATGCCTTGTCAATGACACTTTTTAAAGCTCAACCCGGTTAACAAGTTCCAAAGCAGATTCAAGAACAGTCTCTCTGAAAACCAGTTTTAATGCGGCATTAAGCATATCCGCATTA
>JAHJJB010000272.1 GCA_018823005.1 Pseudomonadota bacterium
CATTGCTGCTGCACATCTCAACAGCATAACCGCGGCTTCTAAATCAGTAAACCTGACTCAGTCCGCTGTAAGTCAACAAATAAAGGACCTTGAGGAAGAGTTAGGTTGCAAACTTATCGACAGAACCACCAGGCCTATCAGCGTAACAAAGGAAGGGGCTGAACTAATTATTGTAGCACGAAATATGCTAAAAATTTTCGATGATTTCAAAGCACGCCAACATGAAAGCGAGGTTACCGGCAGTATTGTATTGGGTTACGTCCGGAGCGCCATAACAGACGCTCTTGCCGGCGCACTTTTATCTATAAGGAAAATTCATCCAAACGTAACGATCCAACTCATTTATACCCAAGGAGTTTCAAACTTGCTTTCCATGGAGGTTGCAGATGGAAAACTCGACGCGGCGCTGGGAGTTGGGCCGTTGGAACTTTCAAAAGGGCTCTTATGGTTACCATATTCGTCAGAAAAATACTATGTCATTGCACCAAATCACTATCCGGGCAATACCGATGAAGCCCTGCTAGAGCGTGGACCATACATACGTTTTAAGCCACACCTGCTAACCCAAACTGTAATGGATCGTGAAATAAAAAAGCGCGGCATTAAAGTAAAAACAGTAATGGAACTGGATGATTATGAGAGTATATTGATTATGGTGAAAAACAATCTTGGCGTTGGTATTGTACAAGAGCGTTTCATAACCAAAAGGCATCGCAATATATTGAAATGTATGCCATTTGGCCTTCCACCATTAATACGCGAAGGAGGTATTATCGCCAGGGTCGACAACCCTAAAAACAATCTGGTCGATCTGCTTTGGAATTCATTACGATCTGAGTAGATCTGCACGAACACCCCTGTGCCGTCCCCCTTTCCTTCTCTTTGAAAGGTCTGATGGAACGCTTCCCGAAAATCAATTTATTAAAAAATGGCTTGACATCTCTGTTTATAGATACTAAAAACAGAACATGAGTTCTTCACCAAAAAAAGTTGCCGGGCAAGTGCGTCGCGTTATAAATCGGTTGATATTCCTGGAGAAGCGTAGTGTTTTCAAACATGGAATACTCCGACTCTTCCCCTCTGAAATCCATTTAATGCAGGTTTTAAAAGAAACCCCCGAATTGAATGCCGGCCAGATGGCCCAAAGATTGGGGATCAGCAATGGCGCGGTTTCTCAAACCTTGGCCCGACTGGAACGAAAGAGGATTATTACTAAAACCAAAGACCCCGCCCTCAAAAACGAACTGACCGTTACATTCACAGAGTCCGGCAAAGCGGCTATTCAGAGCTTTGAAAGGGAGCAGTCCTCCGCCATAGATACTTTTTCCGGTTATCTGTCTGAGTTATCTGATAACGATAGAAACATCATTGAACATTTTCTTTCGCATATGGAGGATCTCTTGAAAAGGCTGGAATAATTTTTTTTGGACTATGTTTATAGTATGTAAAAACAGAAAGGATAATGATTATGCAGAACAAACTGATGGCCGGGGTCTGGCGTCTGATGGTTGGCGTTCCCCCCTTTCTTTGGGAGAAGCAGATTGAAAGGGCAAAGCACAAGGTGAATCAATCCACCCGATTCATGTCGCGGGAGCATAGATTGGTGCATCACTTTGTGGTCAGGGAGATGCCGCGTGTCGGAGGGCCCATATCGGCGGAAATGGTGGCTCGGGAATTGGATATACCGTTGGAGCGCACCAGGGAGTTATTACAGGAACTGGAAGAGCATCTGACCTTTCTGGTCAAAAACAGCCACGGAGAGGTCATCTGGGCCTATCCTGTGACCGTAGAGAAAACCCCTCATGCCATCACTTTTGGCTCAGGAGAGCAGTTATACGCCGCTTGAGCGGTAGATGCTTTCGCAACGCCCTTCGTGCAAGGGCATCTGAGAATGGAAGATGTGACTATTACCGTTGACACTGAATGCGCCCACTGTCAAAGGCCCATGCAGCTTATGATAGATAGCGATATGAAGTGCCGCTGTCGGGAAATCGATTGCAATCCAATCATCTTCGTTCCCGAAGTGGATTTCGGACGGCTGAAGGATTCTAATATCATAGAGGCTTTTTGAAAGAAGAGTGTTTTCTTCTGGTCAGAAGAACACGCGAAAGACTACCGCAGAAAAACCCACAGGGTCCGGGGGCCTATTTCAACCAAAGACAAATAGCCTATTTGAACAAGGCCATCCAGAGTGCTGTTTTTGGCTGGTAATGCCGGGCCGACAGGGGTAAAACCGGCTTACCGCATTCAGGGCAGATTCGGCCCGTTTCTGTTGAATAAACCAAGCGGCTGTCGTTCATCGATTTGTTTGCCCATTTCTTTCGAATGGAAAGGGTTGTTTATTTATCTTTGATGGCATCTAGAAAGCGGTCACCATATCTCCGGAGCTTTTGTTCCCCTACACCGGTCACTTGAAGCATAGCCGTCCGGTTCGTCGGCTTGAGAATTGCCATCTCCTTTAATGTCTTATCATGGAATACTACATATGGCGGCAGTTCAAATTGTCTGGCAATCTCAAGTCTCAGAAGCCGGAGCTTTTCAAAGAGCTGTTTCACCCCCTCATCTTCAAACTCCAAAACCTTACGGGAAGAAGGCTTTACGGATCTTTGCAGCTTAACCGGATGAGGGTCTTTTCGAAGCTGCACCTGCTGCGTTCCTTTGAATACCGGCCAGCTCTTTTCAGTAAGGCGGAAACCGGATATTTTACCGATGTCCACTGTCAGGAAACCACCGGCCAAAAGCTGGCGAAAAACAGAAATCCATTCTGTCTGGGACAAATCATCTCCGACCCCGAATGTTTTGATCCGGTCGTGTTTCAACTCCTGAACACGTTTCGTTCGGTTTCCGATCAGTACATCCGTCAGGTGTGCTGCTCCAAAACGCTGGCCGGTTCGATAGACGCAGGACAGGGCCTTCTGGGCAGCTACGGAGCCATCCCAGGTTTCTATCTCCTGACGGCAGGTATCACAATTACCGCAGACATCCGGGTATGCCTCTCCAAAATATCCGAGCAGGGCCTGCCGTCGACATGCCGCTGATTCACAATAACCGAGCAGCACCTCCAGTTTCTGCTGCTGAACCCGCTTGAACGCCGCATCCCCGTCCGAAGTTTCCAGAAGCCGCCGCATGGCCACGACATCCGCCAGGGAATAGACCATCCAGGCCTCCGCTGGATGTCCATCCCTGCCTGCTCTCCCGGTTTCCTGATAGTAAGCCTCCATGCTTGAAGGCAGATCGAGGTGCGCAACGAAGCGAACATCGGGCTTGTCAATACCCATACCGAATGCGATGGTTGCAACCACGACAATATCCTCTTCCCTGAGAAACCGGCGCTGGTGGGACTGCCGGGTCTGTGCATCCATGCCGGCATGGTATGGCAGCGCGTTAACTCCTTTCTCCTTGAGCCACAAGGCCGTTTCATCCGCCCGCTTCCGGGTACGGGTGTAAACGATGCCGGCTTCTGAAAAATGATCGTTCTGGATAAATTCGAGCAGCTGCTTCTTCCCGTTGACTTTCAGTTTGACCTGGTAGTTAATGTTGGGCCGGTCAAAACTTGAGACAAACTGTGACGCATCTGCCAGATCCAGTTTTTCAACGATGTCCCTGCGTGTAATTGAATCGGCAGTTGCCGTGAGAGCGATTCGCGGCACGTCCGGAAATCTTTCCGTCACCTCCACTAACCTGAGGTATTCCGGCCTGAAATCATGGCCCCACTGGGACACACAGTGGGCCTCGTCGATGGCAAACAGGGCGACCGGGATTTTCATCAGAAAATTATGGAACCGTTCCATTAAAAGCCGTTCAGGAGCGACGTAAAGAATATCACACTGCCCGTTCAACACCCGGCGCTCGATCTGTTTGGACTCATCAAGTGATTGACTGGAGTTTAAGAACGCCGCCCTGACGCCGTTTTGCCTCAGCGCTTCAACCTGATTCTGCATCAGGGCGATAAGGGGTGACACTACCAGGCCGACGCCGTTTAATATAATCGATGGGATCTGGTAGCATATTGATTTTCCGCTTCCGGTGGGCATCAAAACGAAAGCATCCCGACCGTCGAGAACGGTTTGGATGATCTCCTGCTGCTTCTCCCTGAAACTGTCGAACCCGAAAACCTTTTTCAATACCTCAAGCGGTGTCTTGCGCATCATCTCCAAATCCCTGTGGGCGATCATATATTATGGTGAAAACCGCGGCTATAAGACCAAAACCCGCCTTTCTCCAAACCTTAAGCTTCGCTGATTGGGCATATAGCTTGGTCCGGCCCCCTTTTATTAAACACCTCGCGTTGATAGATGTCCGGGTTATGGATTTCCATGAATCTGCCGGGCTCTCTTAAAGCGACGAAGCCATTTTGCTCATACAACCTGTGAGCATCCAGGGTGGCGAGCATCATGCGGCGCAGGCCCTGAAGCTCGGGATGGGAGAGTATGCACGATACCAGCCACTTCCCGAGACCGCGCCCTCTGAAGCCCGGCACCACAAAGACATCGCCGAGGTAGGCAAATGTAGCCCGGTCAGTGACTGCGCGCCCAAAGCCAACCTGCTTTGAATCGTGATACAGGCCGAAACAGAGTGAATTCTTCACAGCCTTTTCAACGGTTGACATTGGAATTTTCTTTGCCCAGTATGACTCGCTAAGGAAATTATGAACGGTTTCAATATCCAGATCATCCCGGCTGTCCGTGATGGTGAACTCCCCCTGTTTCCATTCCATGGCTCAACGTCCTTCCGTGGTCTAACAAGGTTGCAAATTCGCTAAATCTTTCTGTTCCTTCCTTTGATTGCCCCTGCTATCATTCCCCCGATCCCCTTTCCTCCCTTGTAAGGCTTTCCTTCCAAGAGTATTTTTTCAATCTTAAGTTCCCGGAGGTTATTGGGTTGCATTTCCAACGGATTTTTATTCAATATAACCATGTCCGCGATTTTTCCGGTTTCAAGGCTGCCCCGTTCTTTTTCATCAAAACCGGTACGCGCAACTTCATACGTAAACATTCGTAATGCTTCAGCGATAGTTACAGACTGATCCGGTTTAAAATGATTGCATGCCGCGTAAATGCCTTCGATCGGGTCCGGGGGCGTGACAGGCGCATCGGACCCCCCGCTGACATGAATACCCATATCTATCATTTTCCGTAAAGGAGAGCTTTCCATTACCCGATCTCCCAAAATATCCTTTAAATATTCTATGGGCTCCAGATTTGAGATAAGAAACGCCGGTTGGAGTGTTATTCCAATTCCCAGTTTCGCGATTTTTTCAAGGTCTTCCGGCGCTATAAGGCACGCGTGAATTAATGTATGCCTGTGATCAGTCCTTGGATAATCCTTAAGCGCTTCTTCCAGCGCTCTTACGGCCTGGGCAACACCGGCGTCACCGATTGCGTGAAATTCAATCTGCAGCTCCGCCCTGTTGGCCTCCTTCGCGAATGCAATGACTTTCTCATCGGGATAAAATAAAATTCCCCTGTTATCCGGGTTGTTCGAATACGGCTCCAGCAAAGCCGCGTCTGTAGCTCCAAAACATCCGTCAAGAGCCGTGGCAAAACACCCGCCGATTCTGGGTAATTTTCTTTTTATTACTTTTTTCACATCCATTGTCTGGAAGAAAATCCTCAGATTTACATTTGAACCTCTGGCTATCATCCTCACTAAATCGACATCTCTGTCTTTGGGAAAGCCGATTCCTTCTACAGGATGGGCCAGAGATATTCCTCTTTCAACCAGTTCATAGACCCCTTTTAATATCCCTTTGAGCAGGCGCATGGGCGGGACCATCTCTGAGGCAAAAGCAGTCCCTTCAAGATATGCTTCGTTAAACAGCTGCCCCGAATGGAAGTTGAAACCGCGAAGATTTCTGATCCTGTCAGGGAACATGTCAATCAGCCTGCTGTTTCCAATCGAGCTGTGTCCATCGTAACATATAACTATAACGGGACGACCGCATGATATCTCATCAAGGTCCTGTTTTGTTACCAGGCGTTTTTCTTCAACGCTGTGCTTTGAGTGCCCGAAGGCCAGTACGATCGGAGCCCCGGGGTCTCTGTCTGCATAGTTTTGAATCTGGTCCTGAAGCTCCTTGATGTTTGCAGCACTTCTGACATCTACGGTGGAATTGATCATGGCCCATGATGAAAAATGAAGATGTCCGTCACCAAATGCCGGGAGAAGGGCTTTTCCCGCAAGGTCAATCGTATTAGAAACGGAGATATTGTATGTCTCCGGCAATTTATTTCCAATAAATATGATTTTCCCCTTATCTTCTACCAGATAACTGTAAACGCTGTTGCTTTTGTCACAAGTTACAATATTTCCTTTGTAGAGTTTCATTGCCCACCTATATAATATTTATATCATGCCCAGCAGTTTGTATTTATTTTTCATTTTAACCTGATTTTGACAAAGGATATTTGAAAAGGAGGAACTCTCTAATCTACCCAGTCAAAGGTGCGTGTGACAGCTTTTTGCCATCCCCGGAAAAGTGACTCGCGCCGGGCCTCTTCCATTTTGGGTTGCCAGGTCCTGTCTGCGCTCCAGTTTTGACGCAAACTTTCTATATCAGGCCAGTAACCGACCGCCAACCCTGCTGCATAGGCTGCACCGAGTGCCGTTGTTTCGGGAACCTTCGGGCGAATGACAGGCACATTGAGAATGTCGGCCTGGAACTGCATGAATAATTCATTTTGCACCATGCCGCCGTCCGCTTTCAATGAACTGAGCGTGACACCGCTGTCCTTGTTCATTGCATCGAGCACTTCACGTGTCTGGTATGCCGTGGCTTCGAGCGTAGCACGGGCAATATGGCCCTTGTTCACGTAACGTGTCATGCCGACGATCGCGCCGCGCGCACTGTCCTTCCAATACGGAGCGTACAAACCGCTGAATGCCGGCACGAAGTAGATGCCGCCATTGTCGTCAACCGATTGCGCAAGAGCTTCAACATCAGAAGCTTTCTTTATCAGGCCGAGGTTGTCGCGCAGCCATTGCACCAGTGCGCCGGTTATTGCAATCGAGCCTTCAAGCGCGTATACTGGCTTCTGGCCGCCGATCTTATATCCCACCGTGGTAAGCAGGCCGTTTTTTGATTCTACCGGAATTTCGCCCGTGTTCATGAGCATGAAGCATCCGGTGCCGTATGTGTTCTTCGCTTCACCAGGTGAAAAGCAAGTCTGTCCGAAAAGAGCAGCCTGCTGATCCCCTAGATCACCTGCAACAGGAATGCCTTCCCTCGTCGTGCCATAGATCTCACTTGAGGATGCAATCTTAGGCAGCATTTCGCGCGGAACACTCATATCACGCAGTATCTCTTCGTCCCAGTCAAGCGTGGCAAGGTTCATAAGCATTGTACGGCTTGCATTGGTCACATCGGTAACATGTGCTCCAGTCAGGTTCCATATAAGCCAGGTGTCGATGTTGCCGAAGAGCAATTCGCCTTTTTCTGCCTGTTTTCGCACACCCGGCAGATTGTCGAGAAGCCACTTAATCTTCGGGCCCGAGAAATAGGTGGCAAGAGGCAGGCCTGTCTTTGCCCGGTAGCAGTCCTGTCCGCCCTGCCCGGAGATTCCGGCGCAGATTCCGGCAGTTCGTGTATCCTGCCAGACTATTGCGTTATGTACCGGCCTGCCGGTCGTTTTGTCCCAGACAACCGTAGTTTCGCGCTGGTTGGTAATTCCTATGGCGGTTATATCGCCGGGTACGCATTTGGCAAAGGTCATCGCTTCCGCGACAACACCCTGCGTCCTGGCCCAGATTTCCAAAGGATCATGTTCGACCCAGCCCGGCTGAGGATAAATCTGAGGATGTTCTTTTTGCGCAATGGCAACCGGCAGTCCTGCCTGATCAAAAAATATGCATCGGGTGCTCGTCGTTCCCTGGTCTATTGCTGCGATATATTTCATAATTCATTTCCGGATGGACAAAGGATAGGAAAACAAATCTAAAAGGGGAAATTGTTCCGGTCCTGAACAATTTCCCCTTCTGTAGATCATATAATCACCGGTATCATATCATTTTGTTCGTAATGCATACTTATCAGCAATCGTGCTAAAATACGCGCTGTCAGCGACAGTTCCCCAGATTCCTACCTGTTTCTTAAACTTCTTGTAAGCCTCATGAACCTTCTTGGACACAGGATCTTTGGCGGCTTCCTCTTCCAGAACCTCGTAGGCAAGCTTGCGAAGATCATCCATCATCTTGGGGGGAAACTCCATCAGCTTGACCTTGTGAACATTGATAAGCTCTTCAAGCGCAGCACCGTTTCCGGCTTCAAACTCGCACAGGCTCCAAAGGTTTGTTTCCATTGCAATGGCGTCTAAAATCAGCTGAAGGTCTTTGGAAAGTGAATCATATATCTTTTTATTGAATATGACTTCGAGACAGGTTCCGGGCTCATGCCATCCGGGGTAATAATAATATTTTGCAGCCTTGTAAAAACCCATTCTCAGATCATGAAGAGGACCTACCCATTCAGTCGCGTCAATAACGCCGCGCTCCAGAGAAGTAAAGATCTCGCCTCCCGGCATAAGCGTGACAGCTCCGCCGGCTTTTGCAACCACTTTCCCGCCAAGGCCAGGTATCCTCATTTTAAGCCCTTTATAGCTTGCAAGGCTCTTCATCTCTTTACGGAACCATCCGCCCATCTGGACACCGGTATTACCCTGCGGTCTCGGCACAACATTAAAAGGGGCATATACTTCTTCCCACAGTTTCAACCCACCCCCACTGTAAAACCAGGTATTTATACCCTGAGGATTGAACCCGAACGGCACGGATGAAAACCACTGTCCCGCGGGAACCTTGCCGGCCCAGTAATAACTGGCGCCGCTTCCGACTTCGACGGTTCCGTCCGAAACTGCGTCGAAGACACCGAGCGCAGGCACAAGCTCGCCGCCTGCATAAACCTGAATTTTTATTCTTCCGTCAGTAGCTTCTTCAACTCTTTTTGCAAACCTTTCCGCACCTGTTTGAAGCACCGGCATATTTGGCGGCCATGTGGTGACCATTTTCCATTGATAGGTTTTTTGGGTCACGGCAGGACCCGTGGCTTTTTCTTCCTTTTTACCGCAACCCATGATGCCCGCGGTTGCCGTAACCACGGCGGCGGTTGCTATTCCTGTCTTTTTGAGAAAATCGCGTCTTTTCATAGTTCAGTCTCCTTTCAATTGCAAGTTTTTATGGATACCCGGTAAAAAAGTCTTTTAACTGCCGAAAACAACACGCGGCAGCCAGGTTGATAAAATCGGAAAAAAGGCCGTAATAGCAAGGCCGATCATCTGCAAGATCACAAAAGGTATAATGCCACGATATATATGCCCGGTCGATATCTCCGGAGGCGCAACAGCCTTTAAATAAAAAAGCGAAAAACCGAAAGGCGGCGTCAGAAAAGATGTCTGGAGATTTACGGCAATAAGAATACAGAACCAGAGAGGATCGAATCCGAACTGGATCATTATGGGGGCAAGGACCGGAATATGAATAAAGGTGATCTCGATGAAATCAAGGAAAAATCCGATTACAAAAATCAGCCCCATGACAACAGCAAAAACAAACCATTTCCCGTGAAGATGCGCCATGCTTTCCAGAAATCCTCTCACAAGGTGATCTCCGCCCGTTCCTCGGAATACCAGGCCGAATGCGGCAGCTCCCACCAGAATAATAAAGACCATGCTGGTAAGCTGCATTGTTGAGTGGGCAACCTCACGGAGTATCTTCATGTTGAATTTTTTGTTGAGAACAGTCAGTATGGTCGCGCCCACAGCGCCCACAGCGGCCGATTCCGTAGGAGATGCGATTCCGGCAAAGATTGATCCCAGCACTGCAACCATCAAAAAGAGAGGCGGAAGTAAAACCATGAAGACTTTTTTTGCCATTTCGCCTGATTTCAGGGCATCCATCTCCTCTTTTGGAATAAGCGGCGCCCACTCCGGCTTTATAATACATGTAACAAGTATATATGAGACATAAAGGCCGACAAGGATCATTCCCGGCATGACCGCTCCCATGAAAAGGTCCCCGACAGGGACACCGACAATATCTCCGAGGAGCACAAGAACTACGCTGGGTGGAATTATCTGCCCCAGGGTACCTGAAGCTGCAACAGTTCCCGTTGCAAGCTCTTTCTGGTAACCGCGCCTGAGCATTGTCGGGACTGCAATCAGTCCCATCGTAACAACCGTTGCGCCCACAATCCCCGTTGAGGCGCCAAGAAGCGCGCCGACAACAACAACCGAAATCGCGAGGCCCCCCCGTATCTTTCCGAACAAAAAGCCCATAGTGTCGAGAAGTTCTTCGGCAAGACCCGAGCGCTCGAGCATGACCCCCATAAACACAAAAAGGGGAACTGCAAGAAGGGTTGTGTTGTTCATAACCCCCCAGATCCGTAAAGGGAGAAGATTGAAAAAATTCCATCCGAAACCGATCAGGCCGAAGATAAGGGCAGTCCCCATCAGGGTAAAGGTAACCGGAAAACCTGCCATCAGAAGTATGCTCATGGCTAAAAACATCCACCCGGGAAGATATTCCATCAGCTTTCACCCTCCTTGTCCAGATCCTGTCCAAGGATTGTAAAAAAGCTGCGGATTCCAAGCGCCAGTCCCTGAAGCGCGACAAGGATGAACCCGGCCGGGATTGCCGATTTTATTATAAATCTGTAGGGAATTCCTCCGGGGTCACCGGAACTTTCAAGAGTAAGCCATGAATTGTGGGCGAATTTGACCGATGTATCAATAACCATGAAACAAGCCGGAAGCAAAAAGAGCAAAACACCCAGCAGGTTGATCCATGCCTTACCTTTGGGCTTTAATCTCTGATAAATAATATCGACCCTGACATGACCGTCTTTGAGCAGCGTATAGCCGGCGCCCATGAGAAAAATAAAGGCAAATAGATGCCACTCCATCTCCTGAACAAAGACAAAGCTCGTCTGGAACATATAGCGCATTATAACATCGGCAAAAACCGTGAGAACAACAAGTACTGCCGACCATGCCACAACTTCGCCTGTCCAGGAATTTATGCGGTCAATGATTCGGCACAAGTTCTTAAAAAACCTCATAAATTCACCCCGATAATATTTTATATTATATCATTGAGTCACATATAGCAATCGCCGGAGAGATGCAAGATATTATGCAGCAAACCGCTATCATGCAATAGGAAAATCCCTTAACAGGTCTCCTGTTTGGTCCAGATACAGGGTTCATGAGTTCGGGGGTTCAAGCGAAAAGGGATTGAACCTTTTTCTTTGCCGAATCAAGATAAAAATAATAAACCGGTGTTATGTAGAGTGTGAGCATCTGTGAGAAAATAAGGCCTCCCACTACGGCAAGTCCAAGCGGTCTCCTTGCTTCGGCTCCCGCTCCGAATCCGATTGCAATAGGAAGCGTTCCCATGATCGCGGCCATTGTAGTCATCATGATCGGTCTGAAGCGAACAATGCATCCCTCGAAAATAGCCTCCCTCGGGCTTTTATTGTTTTTCCTCTCGTCTTCAAGCGCAAAGTCGATCATCATTATGGCATTTTTCTTCACAATCCCTATAAGCATTATGATCCCGACAAAGGCGTACAGGCTGAGATCGACTTTAAAGATGTATAATGTCAGAAGCGCTCCGAAACCGGCTGATGGAAGACCGGACAGGATGGTAAGAGGATGAATAAAGCTTTCGTATAAAATTCCGAGTATTATATAAATAACCAGTATGGCCGTGACAAGAAGCCACACCATTCCCTTAAAAGAGGCCTGAAAGGCTTGGGCTGTTCCCTGAAAACTCCCGCTTATGGTCGGAGGTACAAGGACCCGCGTAATTTTTTCAACATCAGCCACCGCCTCACCCAGAGAAACTCCGGGTTTTAAATTAAAGGAAATGGTCACGGAAGGAAGCTGCCCCGAGTGATTGACGGAAAGCGGCCCTACGCCGGGTTTAAATTCGGCTATCGTGCTTAAGGTAACCAGCTTTCCCCCTGATGAACGTATATACAAAAGTGAAAGGGCGGACGGATCTCTCTGGAATTCGGGCTTCAGCTCCATTATGACCTTGTAGCTGTTTGTCTGCGTGTATATGGTGGATACTTCGCGCGAGCCGTAGGCGCTAAGTAATGCGTCTTCGATCTGATGTGCCGTGATACCGAGCATCGATGCCTTGTCGCGGTTTATTTCGACCCGTATCTCCGGGTTGTTCATCTGAAGGTCGCTGTTAACATCCTGAAATTTAGGCATATCTCTCATCTTCTTTTCAAGAATAGCAGCAAACTTGTACAATTCATCTGTATCAGGACCCTGCATTGTGTATTGATAAAGACCCTTGGTCGTCCTTCCGCCTATATTGATTGCCGGGGGGTTCATCAAAAAGGCCTGAATTCCCGGAACTGTCGCCAGTTTGGGCCTTAATTTCTGGATAAGTTCATCCGCGCTCTCTTTCCGTTCTTCTCTCGGTTTGAGGCGAATGAAAAAGCGTCCTGAATTTCCCGCAAGGTTCGGCCCTCCCGCCCCCACGGACGACATGTAGGTATCGATCGCGGGTTCAGCTTCGAAAATTTCATGCAGCGCGGTCTGGTGGCGGACCATGGAATCAAAGGATATGTTCTGTGAGGCTTCCGTAAAGCCCACTATCTGACCCGTATCCTGACTTGGCAGAAACCCCTTCGGGACTTTTCCGAAAAGATAGACGGTTCCCGCAAGCACGGCGATGGAAATCATAAAAGTTATTACATGAAACCGCAGAGCCATGCTGAGGGTTCTCTGGTACAACCTGAGCATCCATCTGAAAATCGACTCTGTCGCAAGATATACCCGTCCATGACGAACCTCTTCCTTCGGCCTTAAAAACAGGCTGCATAGCATGGGAGTTAGACTTAAGGATACAAAGCCTGAAAGAAGGATCGCAACCGTGATGACAAGCGAAAATTCCCGGAAGAGCCTCCCGACGATTCCGCCCATGAAGAGGACGGGGATAAAGACTGCCGCAAGAGAGATTGTCATCGAGAGAATGGTGAAGCTGATCTCCTTTGAACCGTCAAGGGTCGCCTGCAGAACTCCTTTCCCCATTTCGAGATGGCGGACAATATTTTCAAGCATGACAATCGCGTCATCCACAACAAAGCCCACAGCAAGCGTCAAAGCCATCAAAGAGAGGTTGTCGACGCTGAATCCCATCAGTTTCATGGCTGCAAAGGTAACGACGATGGACATCGGAAGCGCAAGGCTTGGTATAATGGTGGCGCGAAGATTTCTCAAGAATATGAAGATGACCATGATGACAAGGCAGATGGTAAGCGCAAGCGTGAATTTGACGTCATTTACCGAATCCCGGATAGACTCCGAGCGGTCGAACATGACCAGCATCTCAACCGCCGCAGGAAGCTGTTGCTCAAATACAGGGAGAAGCTTTTTTATATCGTTTACGACAGCAACTGTATTTGTTCCGGGCTGCCGCTGAATCGCAAGAACAATCGAGCGGACGTTGTTGCGCCAGGTAAATATCTTGTCTCTCTCGACACTGTCAAAAACATTGCCTATCTCTTCGAGTCTCACGGGAGATCCGTTCCGCCATGCTACAACAAGTGGCCTGAATTCCGCAGCATTCATCAGCTGGCCATCAGCCTGAATATTGAATGACTGATGTTCTCCGAACAGAGTGCCTGTTGGAAGATTCACATTCCCGCGCTCAATAGTCTGGGCAACCTCGTCGATGCCGATCCCGCGCGATGCCATTTTCTTCGGATCAAGCTGCACACGGACTGCAAATTTTTTGGCGCCATACACTGCAACCTGCGCAACTCCGCTGACCATTGAGATCCTCTGGGCAATCATTGTATCGGCATATTCATTGACCGATGAGAGAGGTAGCGTTTCGGAAGCAAGTGAAAGATATAAAATCGGCTGATCCGCGGGATTAACCTTCTGGTAAGTCGGAGGATTGGGCATATCCGGCGGAAGCCGCCTGGCTGCCTTCGCAATGGCGGACTGAACATCCTGTGCGGCCGCATCAATATCTCTTTCCAGGTTGAACTGAAGGGTAATACGAGTTGTGCCCAGTGTGTTCGAAGATGACATCGAATCAATCCCGGCTATTGTGGAAAACTCCTTTTCAAGGGGGGTTGCCACACTTGCTGCCATGTTTTCGGGATTTGCTCCCGGAAGACTGGCAGTTACCTGAATTGTCGGAAAATCCACGTTCGGGAGATCGCTCACCGGCAACGTCCGGTATGCCATAACCCCAAAGAGAAGCAGGCCCGCCATTACCAGCGTTGTCATAACAGGCCTGCTGATAAAGAGTCTGGCAATATTCACGATGCGACCTCTTTGCTATCTTTCTTGATACTGTTATTTCCGGGTTTTACACCGTCAATAATTTCGACCGAAGCACCGGGTGTGAGCCTGAGATGTCCATCCGTGACAACCTTTTCTCCGGCCAAGACCCCTTTTTCGATAACGATTTCGCCGTTGTAAGATATTCCGGCCGAAACCGGTTTATATTCGACCTTGTTATCGGGGGAAATCGTGTAAACATAGGTTCCGTTCGCCCCGTTCTGAACAGCCTGGGAAGGAACAGTAACGACATCCTTAAGATCACCCATGGTAAGCACCACGTTGACAAACTGCCCAGGCCAGAGTTGCCGGCTTCTGTTGTCAAAAGATCCTTTAAGAGTGATTGAACCGGTCCTCGAATCAACCGAATTATCAATAAATGTCAGCCTCCCTTTTTCAGGTATTGAGCCTGTGCCTTCGGGCGTTACGGTGACAAAAAGAGACCCTTTTTTAGACCTTCCCATAATTTCAGACAGATTGCTTTCCGGCACGGAAAAAATGACATATATCGGCTGAATCTGTTGAATAACAACCAATGATTTGTTGTCATCATTGGCCTTTATCATGTTGCCCTGATCTATGAGAAGGCTTCCTGTTCGCCCTGAAATAGGAGAATAGATCGATGTATAGCCGAGCTGAACCCTCGCATTTTCAACAACCGCTTCATCCGCCTGTACGGTTGCCCTCAATGCGCTGAGATTGGCACGAACCTGCTCAAACTGTTCCCTGCTGATGCTGCCTCTCTGCAGAAGGTTCTCATACCGCCGGTAATCATCTTCTGCTTTTGCTGCAAGAGCCTTGTCTTTTTCAAGCCTCGCCAGAGCTTCATTGACGGCGGCTTTAAAAGGCTGGGGGTCTATTGTAAAAAGGAGCATTCCCTTGGAAACATCCTGGCCTTCCCTGAAATGAACTTTCTGAAGCTCTCCGTTTACTCTTGCCTTTACGGAAACAGTGGCAAGAGATCCAACGTTGCCTATAGCCCGTATTTCCTTAGGAATATTTTTGAGTTTTGCAATATCTGCGGTAACTGGGACCGCTCTTTGTGCGCCCTTTGCAGCGCTTTTAACTTCTTTTCCGCCGGAAGCATCCGGGGTTTTGGAATTGCATCCAGTTGCTGTGATTGCAACACATACGAATAAGCATATCAAAAACTTATAAGCGGTTATCGTTTTGATCCGGATCATGAATTTCACCATTTATAGTAGAATTTATAAAATTCCGGCCAATATATTAAATCAAAAGCAATTTTTCAAGAAATGAATAGAGAGGGACATGTAAAAAGTCTCTTACGCACGCTCTACCGTGATCCTCTGTTTCCTGATCCGGTAAGCCCCTGTTTTGGCCAGCACCTGCCCCATGAACTGCTCCGGCACATCTACATAAGTCTTTTTTTCCTGAATGAGTATCCTGCCTATTGAATCACCTGGGATATCGGCAAAGTGAGCTATTGTTCCAACAATATGATTTACGTTTGTGCCGCCGCTTTTGCCTGTATTAAAGATAAGCCGCACCATCCCCTTTTCATGAGAACCGGCGGACCAGCCGCGCCTGCTGTCTTTCTCTCCCGTTTTACCTGACTCTATTGTTTTTTC
>JAHJJB010000273.1 GCA_018823005.1 Pseudomonadota bacterium
CTCAGTTAAGATACGACTTAGGTGCTGACTAACCCTTAGCTAAACGATATTGCCAAGGAAACCTTACCCTTTCGACCTTATTCATTCTCAGAATAATCACTACCTACTCTTACCAGGATTCTCATTACTATTCGCTCCATCCTTCCTCTCGGAAAAACTTCTGCGCAAATAGTACGCCTGCTTACCAGAACATTCTATATTAATAATATTAGATTTTGATGTTGAGAAAAATTGAATATGATTTGTGAAATTAATTATTAATAAATAATCATTTGACAAATATATTTGGTTGTTTATAATAATAAGAAGGGTTCGAGGGATCGAGGATTCAAGGGTTCAAGGAAACTGCTTAAAAACTATAAAGAACGATATAATTAGCTGTATATATAATGAAAGATAAGCAAATATTATTATCCAAGGATCATGGCTATCTTAATAAGGAAGGCCTGTCAGAACTTCAGATAGAAAACAAAAACTTGAACCCTGGAATCCTCGACCCCTTTATTTAAATAAATGAGGAGAGTTATTATGATGAAGCTGAATGAAATCCGTAAGGATTTAAATCTTGTTAATGCCATTGACTGGCAGATGACTCCTGAAGAGGCGGTTGTTTTATATCTAGAATGGGGAAACAACTGGGCACACGGAGTAAATGTTATTCGTTCAAAAAATGATGTAAGCTATTACTTTGTTGTAAACAACTGGGGTAAAAACCCCGTTGTTTATTTTATCCGCAGAAATTCGGAAGAAGCTGTTGAACTGGCAAAATTCGAGCTTCCTGAGAATATAAAGGAAAATTTCCAAAAATCCGTGGCATATAATAAAGGTGTATATGCCATAGAAGGTGCGGTGAAAGATTGGCTTCAAAAAGAGATAATGAATTGATTGGCGCAGGAATCAACGGGAGAAAACAATGAGCACATGCACCTCCAGACTCGATTACATGATTGAAAGGCTTAAAGAAAAAGGGTTTCGGATTACCCCCCAGCGGGTCGCCATTGTAGAGATACTGGCAAACAGTTGTGAGCATCCGGGAGTGGATCAAATTTACCGGGAAGTAACAAAGAATTTTCCCACAACGAGCCTCGCCACTGTTTACAAAACCGTCACATTGCTGAAAGAGCTTGGGGAGGTAATGGAGATGGGATTCGGTGATGAGAGCAACCGGTATGACGGGAAAAACCCCCACCCTCATCCGCACATCATGTGTGTGGCATGCAAATCGATTATAGATCCGGATCTTTCATCGCTGAATGAAATGTCAAAGGAGCTTTCCGAAGAAACGGGTTATAAGATCGTATCGCACAGGCTTGATTTCTTCGGTGTATGTCCTGATTGTCAGAATATTTCGGGATGATGGTAAATAAAGGGTTCAAGGATTCGAGGAGTCAAGGGTTCAAGTGAAACAAAGAATTTTTCACACCAAGGCACAAAGCCACGAAGAGTTATATGTTAAAAAGATTATGTTTTATCTTTGTGTCTCAGTGATCTTTGTGTGAGGACAATTTTAAGGTAACGATTAAACATGAAAGGAGATAATAATATGAATCAGACAGAAAAGAATTTGATGGAAGCATTTGCAGGGGAATCGCAGGCCAACCGCAAGTACCTCGCATTTGCAAAACAGGCGGAAAAAGAGGGATATCCCCGTGCGGCAAGGCTCTTCAGGGCGGCAGCGGAAGCGGAAACCGTCCATGCCCACGCCCATCTCAAAACAGTCGGAGGCATAAAGAGTACGGCAGAGAACCTGAAAGAGGCCATAGCCGGCGAAACGCATGAATTTAAATCGATGTATCCGGAAATGATCAAAACGGCAGAAGCTGAGGGCGACAAAGCGGCTGTCCGTACATTTACCTATGCCAATGAAGTCGAGAAGGTTCATGCATCCCTTTACATGAACGCTCTTGATAATCTCGGAAAACAGGAACAGGCAGATTATTATGTCTGTTCGGTATGCGGATATACCTGTGAAAACGAGCCGCCCGATTCATGCCCTGTGTGCAAATCAAAATCGAAATTGTTTGTCAAAGTTGATTAATAAAAATTAGAAGGTGAAGAAATGAAATGTCCTGTTTGCCGGTCTCATAAATTTTATGTCAGGGATCCGGATGATGAGTATGAAATGTATTCTTTTAATTGTGCGGAAGGGGAGGCCTGCTTTGATCCGGATTCCGATCCGTCAAAAGCCCCGGCAATTAATGCCGACACAGAGACCTTCTGCAATCAATGCGCCTGGCATGGGAAATTCGAAGCCCTGAGCAACGCCTGAACATAAATACTTGATCTGTAAAATATAATACATTAAAAATATAAGGAGAATTCCGTTATGCAAATCAACATCGTTAAAAATTTAGTCGAATTTACACCTGAAAATCCGGATGAAACAGCAAAGCTTGAGGCACTGTGGCGAATCATGGTAGATTGCGTTCGTTTTAATAAAAAGATGGTTCCTGTAGGAGAGTATATACCGCAGAAGAATAAGTTCGCGCGGTTTGCGATTGAAGGTCTTAAGACGGGCGGCGCTGATCAATACCCTGAAGTTTATGTGGACAGCGATTGCCGCTGTTACTGCCAGACCTGCAACAAGTTTGTCGTTCTTAAAAAAGGTGACAGAATTCCGCCCTGCTGCGGGAAACTGATGGAGATTCTGGATGATTGATAAAAAAATGAAGGAATATAAATTTTCCAGACCAATTTTTTTTGAGAATCATGAAAACTAACTGTTAGAGCAGGATGCCATGAAGTTTATTTTAAATATCAAGTATATCGTTACAGGGGTTCTTTGCATAATTTTATTGCACGGATGTATGGGCGGTATGGCCGGCTGGAAGGGACATATAGTCAGGAAAGATAACCGTATACCTCTTGAAGAGAACGCCGGCAAGGTCGGTGGAGTTTGGAAAACAGGCGATCTCTTGCTTAAGTATGACTATCTGATAAGAGGGGATAGAATACAACTTGAAGGTGAAGCAACCCTGACGGATAAGCTGACACATTTCACCACACTGGATCATCTTTCCATAATGGTTCAATTTCTTGATAGGGAAGGCATAACACTGGGCCACGAAATACTCTACATCTCGTCATCCAGAGACTGGATTCCCTTGGCCAGGCTATCTTTCAGCCGTTCATTTGTTCTGCCTTCCGAAACCGCTTCCATCTCATTCAGTTATTCAGGCAAGGTAAGTGACGGGAGCGGAGATGATGGCATTGACTGGAATTTCTGGTCCACCCCGTAACCTGCTTAAATTAATTCTCGCATGCCCGGGAATCTTTATAACAAAGATGTTCTCCTGACGCTTTGCTGACTATGCCTGTAAAAATTCTGGTTTTTTTTTGCCGGATAGGATATAGGCAAAAAAAATTAAAGCATGCAGTGATGAATTTAGTAAAGTGGTATTTATCCGGCTGTAATAATTTTGGGCTCATGCGCAGGCATGGTCGCGGTGCCTAAACATAAACCCGTTGGATATCTTTAACAGGAAGCCATTTTAAAACCTCGGATCAGGTCTGAGAGCAAGGCGCAAGCCGATGAAAAAGCGCAGCATACACTTAGAGTATGTGAGCATTTTGAAGAGGCTTGCAACACAGCTGTCAGGCTTCAGACGGGGTTTTAAAATGGCTTCTAAGAGGAACATGGTAATGCTGAAGACGTCCGCACTATCAAGGATAAGTGCTGTAGTATTTATAATGATGCTGTTTTTTGGCATTTCTATAATATGCGCCCGGGACTCGGAAGGTCAGGAGGTGCACCTTTTTATCCTTTCAGGCCAATCGAACATGGCAGGCCTCGATACAAAAGTATCCTTTGAACCTGCGGTTAGGAAAGCTTTCTCCGGCGATGAGGTGATCGTAGTCAAATATGCCCTTGGCGGCAGACCAATCCATAGATGGTATAAGAAATGGAGTCCAGGACAAGGAGAAAAACCAAAGGCTACCGGCGATATTTATGACCGTCTGATGGCCAAGATAAAGACAGCCATAGCAGGAAAGAATCCGGATACAGTCACATTTGTATGGATGCAGGGTGAACGTGATGCCCGAGAGCAATATGGAGAATTTTACGCTGCCAGACTGAAGGGTCTTATCGAGCAGTTGAGGGAAGACTTGGGACGTGAGGATGTCAATTTTGTCATTGGCCGCCTCAGTGATCACGCCATCAATAACAAGAGGTATCTTTTCTGGATGCTGGTACGCAGCGCCCAGGTTGAAATCGCTGAATCCGATCCTCACGGCACTTGGATTGATACGGACGATCTCAATGGATCCGATGACGAACTCCATTACACAAAAGATGGCTATGCGGAGCTGGGCAAGAGGTTTGCAGAGAAAACAATCGAACTGATCAGGAAATCGGACAAATCAAAAACTCTCCAAAATTATGCGGAGTTAAGCAATGCCAAATAGCCGCTCAATATCACTTCCCTTTGTCTGATTAGCGCTAACGGAAAGCCCTGTCCCTAAGATATTTTAATAAGGAAAAGACCAATCACCACCTCAAAATATTGACGATCCACCAAATATTGAGGCCATATCAGCGATATTCATCTCCCCCGTTTTTCTTATATTAACCTAACAATTTGTTATAATACGATAATTATAGATGCTCGATTATTTTTGATGGTTGGCAAGCTATTTGCAAATGGTATTGAATAATTGTGCTTACATATATATAGATATCATTTTATAAAATCTATGAATTTTGGAAAGCCTTAAACAGAATTATAGAATCCTTTGGGAAAATACTTATAAAATTGAAAGGATAATATCATGCATGATAAAAACGAACTATGTAAAAAAATCAGATCATTATATCCTGATATCGGCGAATGTGGAATTGATGTCACGGTTGATTATGATGCGGTAAAAAAGGCATGGATAGTTGATCTTAAAAAGGGGAGCCACGAGCTTAAAACCCATTTGGAGCCTGGGGATGCAGATGTGTGTATGGCAGGCAATCAATGTATCGGTCTGGGAATTCAAATTGCTCAGCTTCGGTCAAATATTGACGGGTCGTAAAACCTTAGAATTTTAAGCCAGAACAGTGTGGCTATCCCATGCTGCCTGATACAAAGAGTTTAAATTTTTTTAAGTATAAACAATATATTTATCGGAGAATAAAACAATGAGTAGAATAAGCGGAAATAGACTCGAACACGATATTGGTTATATTAAAAAAAGTCCATGCAGGGAATGCAACTTAAAGAATCGGCTCCCGCATTGTTCAAATAATTGTAAAACACTGAGCCAATTGCAGGCTGATTTAGCCTGTGTAACATCATGCTCAAATAATTATTCGGAACTTGAAGCATTTTCCTGTCACCGCGGCTTTTCCGATTGATACCGTCGACAAACCGTGAATAACATACCGTTGCCTGCATTTTGATGCCTCCATGCAGCTTCGGAACAAAAGGCAGGCCCGGCCCGGCTCTGCCTTTTGTTTTTTCCGGATAATTTGATTGTTTATCTCTTCTAAAAATTAAATCTCAACGCTTTAGAAAATAAGCCGATCATACATGTCACCTACAAATGCGCAACTTTGGTTTCATCATTGCCGTGAAGATTGCCACTTATAAGCTGCAAAAAACTCGTCAGCCTTCTATCTTATAGCCCTTCTCTTTGAAAAGTCTCAGGCAGGCAGTCACGACTTTAGGATCATACTTGGAGCCGCTGTGAGATGAAATTATTTCCAATGCCTCATTTAAAGGAAAGGAACTGCGGTAGCTCCTGTGGGACGTCAAATCTTCAACGGCATCTGCAATTGCTAAAATCCTTGCCTCGATGGGAATGGCTTCTCCTTTGATTCCCAGAGGGAATCCTGAACCGTCAAAACACTCCCGATGTTGGAGCACTGTATCAGCAATCGGCCAGGGGAATTCGATTTTCTTCAAAGTATCATATCCGGCTTGAGGATAGCCTTGATATAGAGTCAGCCTGTTCCCGTCAAGTCGTCCGGTATCCTGAAGAAATTCGATGGGAATATTGAGCATGCCAATGTCATAAACCGCCGCCGCCAGTTCAATTCCCTGTATCTGAAAATCAGTCAGCCCCATCTCTTGGGCAATTGCAGACGTTAATGCTGCTATATGCTGATGGTGCCCGGAGGGAAATGGCCCCCTCCTTTCTATCGTTGCAGAGATGACCTCAACGCATCCTTTCAAGTTGTTCTCCAGCTTGGCTTGACTCTCCAGCAGAGCCGCCTCCGCCTGCTTGCGCTCGGCAATTTCATGCATGGCAAGTCTTGCTTCGTAGATGGCGGTAAGGCTGAACTGGATGCTGTCGCGAAACCGTTCCAAGATATCACGAATTAACCGCGAATAGGCGTTTTCCTGCTTATCAAGGATGCAGATTGTGCCGAAAAGCCGGCCTCCGGGCCAAGTCACTGGCAGCCCGCAATAGGAAATCATCCCCAGCTTAATATCCGGGTTCTTGTCCCACAAGGGATCTTTCAAGGCATTTGGAACCAGAAGCTCACGCTGCGTGTTTAACACCGTTTCGCAGTAGAGGTCGTTATTGAGGGGTGCCTTTTCCCCTGCATGATAGACATTTCCCGCGCTATGGCTGCTGACAAAGACTTCGATTTCGTCAGCATGGACACGCATAATCAACGCCGCCGGTACATTGGAAATCTTCGCCAGAATATCAACGGTGCTCTGCCAGTTCTCGATGACCTTCTCGGGTACCTCGATATCATCAAATATCGGGTATTTTGTTTTTTTAACTTCGTTTATCATGACTCGCTTCCTTCATTTGATTGCGCAAGGGCTTTTGACCTTGGAAGTCCAATCGCCTTGACCGCAGCCATTTCTCAGGCAATGGCCGTAGCCATTCTATATATCCGCTGATGATAGCCGAGATTATTTAAACCGCTTTCTTCGGTCGATTACCATTTAATACCTGGCCTCTTCAAGTTGAAAACCTTTCTCTCGAAACAATCTCAGACATGCATCTGCGACAGCATCGTCGTAAAAGATTCCTCTATTCTTCTCGATTTCATTCAGAGCCGCATCAATTCCCAGGCCAGCACGATAGGGCCTGTGTGAGGCCATGGCTTCACACACATCTGCAACAGCAAGAATGCGGGCCTCTATTAGAATCTCATCCCCTTTCAGTTTTCTTGGATAACCTGAACCATCTATTCGTTCATGGTGCTGATAAACAATCTCCGCCAGGGGCCAGGATGATTCCACGTCCTTCAGAATCTCGTATCCACTCCGAGGGTGTTGTTTAATCAAGGAATACTCAAGTTCAGAGAGCTTGGCAGGCTTGGACAATATTTCTGCTGGGATGGATAATTTACCGATGTCATGGATGGAACCAGCCATCCAGATGGCTTCGAGACTATCCTGCGAAAGTCCAAGCTCCTCGGCAATGGCTCTGGCAAGATCTGCCGACCGCTTCTGGTGACCGGCCGTATAGGGATCTCTTGTTTCCACGGTAGACACCATAACCTGAATGGTTGTGCCAACAGCCCTATTGAGACGTTCAAGGCTCTGTTTAAGCTGTTCTTCAGCCTGCTTGCGCTCGGTGATGTCCTCAGAGATTCCCAGCAGGTATTCTGGTTCTCCATTCACGCCCAGAATTGGTACTTTCTTGGTGTGCAATATGCGCTCACCCTTATTACGGGTCTGCAGGGGTTCTTCCGGGATATCCACAACCTCCTTCCCGCGAAGTACATCACGATCTTTCTCCGTGAAGGAGTCTGCCTGCTCCTTCGGAAAGAAATCGTAATCACTTTTTCCCAACAGGTCGTCCCTGGAATAACCTAAAAGGTCCTCGCCAGCCCGGTTGAAGCGGACGAACCTGAGATCCTTGGCATCCTTCAGGAAGAGCATGTTCGGGATATTCTCGATAATCGAGTCGAGGAAGGTATTCATTTGGTACATTTTCTCCTCGGATCGCTTGCGTTCGGAAATATTGTAAATAATACCTGTTGCTCCCTTCAATTTCCCCTCTTCATAAATGTATCGGGCATTAAGGAGAATCCACAGTTTTTCTCCTCCCTTTGTTCTGATACAGTATTCAACTTGCTGAGGTATTTCTTCACCGGAAAATAGCTTTCCAAGACGCTCGCTCATCAACTTCTGACTCTCTTCAGTTAGCAACTTATAAATATTGGTATTCAGAAGTTCCTCTCTCGAGTATCCCGTATATTCACAGATTACATCGTTAACACTTGTAAAACAGCCAGTTTCATAATCAATTTCGTAAATGCCCGCAGGAGCATATTTTACAAGTTCTCGGTACTTCGCTTCGCTCTCTCTGAGTGCATCCTCAGCGAGCTTTCGTCTGGTGATGTCGCGAGCAATTGAAATCATACCGATAATCTTCCCGTCGCGAATAGTAGGTGATCCACTTACCTCACCATATTTTATGGTTCCATCTTTTGCGATAAACCGGTAAATAGTAGCCGAAATTGTTTCTCCGTTTAAGATAAGACCAACATCAGCTACAGCCTGCTCAAAAGATTCCGGCATAAGAATATTTTCTAAATCGGTAACAGGTCGGCCAATTAATTCCTGTGGTTTGTATCCCAATATTCTCTCCACGTTCGGAGATACGCTTAAAACATTGAGATCGGTGTCAATCATATAGATAACATCTGATGCATTCTCAAAACTCAGCCGATACCTCTTCTCAAATTCCTTAAGCTCCTTGTTGGCAATCTCCAGATCCAGCATCTTCTTTTCAAGTTTTTTGAAAAGAATTTCGTTGTGCTGCCTGAAGAACTCCATTTCTTCACCAAGAGGTCTTGTTACCATCTGCTTTGCATTATATTTTTCTTCCAGGAACTCCTTTATCATATTTATTAATATATCAGGTTCCTGTGGTTTGATGATGAATTTATCTGCCCCGAGGCTTAAAGCAAAATCCTCGTCTTTGGGTTCGGTATATGTGGCGGTGTAAAATACAAATGGTATGTGTTTAAGCTGCTCGTCTGATTTCCACTGACGGCATAATGTGTATCCGTCCATAATAGGCATAAGAATATCTGAGACAATAAGGTCCGGAGGGTTGATACGGGCCTTATCCAAGGCATCTTTACCATTTTCAGCCGAAGTCACTTCAATACCGTATCCTTTCAGCAGACTTTCCAGCATATAAAGATTGACACTGTTATCATCGACAATTAAAATTCGTGTTATCATAATTATTCACATCCTTTAGTTATCAACAGGTGCTGTTCAATTTTTGCCACAAAGGTATCCGGATCAATCGGCTTTTCCATATATCCATTACAGCCTGCTTCCATTACCTTCTCCCGGTCGCCTTGCATTGCATAGGAAGTCACCGCAACAATGGGTGTGTCTACAAGGTCAGGATTTCGCCTTAAGTTATGGGCAACGACGTAACCATCCATTTCAGGCAACTGTATATCAAGGAGGATCAGGTCTGGTTTGAGAGAGGCGGCC
>JAHJJB010000274.1 GCA_018823005.1 Pseudomonadota bacterium
AATCAGGAGGATTATAGTAAATGTCATAAATATGTTCCGTTTGGGTATGGGTGCGTATGCGAACCGCAGAAAATTTGTCTGAAGCCTTCGAGAACGCCCCCAAATAGACTATAAATATTGTACAGGCGGATACTATAAACGGCTTCGTGAAAAAACCCATTTGGGGCTATACGGATTTCATGGATGCGGATATGCCGCCGTTAACGAAGGGCAGGTCATTATTTCTGCGATTCGCATACGCACCCATACCCAAACGGAACATATTTATGACATTTACTATATCATACCGATACAGGCATTATAAATGAGAAAGTGGACCCTTTACCGGGTTCACTTTCCACCCATATTTTACCGTTATGATAATCAATAATTCGCCTTGTTATAGTCAAACCTAAACCGGTTCCGCGCGGGCGTCCCAATTTCGTATTGATCACCTGCCTGAATTTTTCAAATATTATATCCTGATATTCATGACTGATTCCTATGCCGTTATCCGAAACATCAATCCTCAGATATTTATCTTCCTTGCTCAGTTTTATATTAATATTTCCATCTTTATTGTCGCAAAATTTTACTGCGTTTGAAACAAGGTTAAACATTACCTGTAAAAGCCTGTCCCTGTCCCCGGAAATAAGAGGCACAGCAGATGGTAAATCCAGAGTTACTCTGATATTTTTTTCATGAATAAGCTGGCTTGTGGCATTAACGGCCTCATTGACTATCTCTTTTAAATCAACCAGAGAAATCTGCCATTCCATCCTGCCCGATTCCATTTTCTGATAATCCAGTATCTGGCTGATAAGACGGGTTAACCTTTTGCTTTCATTAATTATTATCCCGGTAAAATTGCTGTGTTGTTCCGGGCTTATATCCGGATTCTCATGAAGTATTTCAGCAAGAGATCTGACCGAAGTAAGAGGTGTCCTTAATTCATGCGTAACAGTTGAAATAAAATCATCCTTAAGCTGATCAAGCTCCTTGAGCCTTTCATTTGCGTCTTTTAGTTCTGAGGTTGCTTTTTCAAGTTCCCTTGAATAAGCGATAACCTGCCTCGTTTCATCCAGAATATCCATCACTTCATCGATGCCGAGAGGCTCTTCCTTGACAACCGAATCAACCATAACGCGCGCTGAAGCTGATCCTATGACTCCGGCAAGCAATTTTTCGGCATAACTTACAAGCCCGGCATCAGCAGTTAAAGCGGCTTTCCAGTCGATATTTCTTTTTTCTGCGTATGAGGAAAAAGCTTCGTCGGCCCTTTGCCGCCCGAGAAACCTGCTCAGAAGAGACCGCAGATCAGGAACCGATGCCGTTCTCCTCCATATCGGAGACTCATCCGTTTCACCCGAATGTCTGAATACATCCACGAAAAGGGCGGCCTGGCTATGTTCAATGGCGGTCGGGCGGCTGTACAAAGATACTCCCATGTATGCGCCAATATTTGCAAGCATGCTCCAGAACAAAGAATGGGCTATGTGATCGAAATTCTGAAGCCCGAAAAGCTGAAAGGGTTTTAAAAACCCTATTCCAAAAGGACCCTCTGCGACTAAGCTCTGAGGAAGGAAACCAGCCTGAACAAGGGATGGGAAAACTAGTGTGTATGCCCATACCAGAATACCCGCAATCAATCCGCATAAAGCCCCTGCCTTTGTCCCCCGCTTCCAGAAAATACCTCCGAGTATGGATGGGGCAAATTGAGCGACCGCAGCAAACGATACAAGACCTATAGACACCAGGGAATAAAACTCTCCGATGAAACGGAAATAGATATAGCTGAACAGCAGTACCAGGAGTATGCTGCCTCTGCGTATTGAAAGCAGTATGCTGCTCAAATCGGCTCTTTTTGACATCTGGAAAAACTGCACGCGTATCAGAAACGGCATAACAAGATCGTTGCATATCATGGTCGATAGCGCGATTGTTTCAACAATTACCATTCCCGTAGCAGCCGACAAACCGCCGATAAAAACAAAAAGGGCGAGCCCTTCCTTATGTTCGGCCATAGGAAGGGTGAGCACAAAAGTATCGGCATCCACTTTCCCGATTCCGAAATGAAGAACCCCTCCCAGCGCAACCGGCATAACGAAAATATTTATAGCAAGAAGATACAAGGGGAAAAGCCATATGGCCTTGTTTAAATGCTCTTCATTCACATTTTCAACAACGGCCACCTGGAACTGCCGGGGAAGAAATAAAATAGCCATCATGGACAGAAATATAGATATGCTCCAGCCCGTATAGACTTCAGGACTTTCTCCCATTGTAAATAGTTTTTTCAATTCAGGAACAGCTTCAGCTTTTCTGAAAACATCCCCGAAACCATCATATACTCCGTAAGTGACAAATATGCCTACTGCAAGAAACGCAATAAGTTTTACAATCGATTCGAAGGCTATAGCGGCTACAAGCCCTTCATGGCGTTCCGTAGCCTCAAGGTGGCGGGTTCCGAAAAGAATGGTAAAAACCGCAAGGAGAAGCGCAACATAAAAAGCGGTATCGGCAAGCACCGGTATCGCAGAGAAATGAACAGGTTCTGAAATCAGCGGATACTGCCTGATAATGAGATAACTTGTTGAAATCGCTTTAAGCTGAAGAGAAATATAAGGTATGATTCCAAGCACGGCAATTATGGTAACAACTCCTCCGAGAGTTGTGCTCTTGCCGTAACGTGAAGCAATAAAATCTGCTATGGAGGTTATATGGTGAACCTTGCTTATCCTGATTATTTTTCTCAACACAAACATGCCCAGAATTGCTACGAGAGTTGGACCTATATAGGTGGTGAGAAATCCGGGCCCGTTGTTGACAGCGCGTCCGACGCTTCCATAGAATGTCCAGGCCGTACAGTAAACCGCAAGCGAAAGCGCATATATATAAGGATTGCTTATAATGCTTCGCCCTATATCGGCCCTTTTGTCTCCGTAGTACGCAATTGCAAAAAGGAGTCCGATATAGCCGAATGAGACCGTAAGAATGGTTCCTGTCTCAAGCATAATGATGCCTCAGTCTCTTATGCCGGGTAATTCGTTTTTTCGGGGATATCGGTTTATAATAACAACCAGAACAATTGACAATATCCAGACAAAAAATAGGTACAGGTATAAAACAGGAATGCCTGATATTCTTTTTGAAATGTTGAAGAGAGATAAAATCGGATAATTGTAGAGAACAAGAACAAACAAAAACAAGCCTATCAGTCGTCTGCTTTTTTCCTTATCAAAGGTCATCGGCTAATCTCCCCGGCTGTTTTCGTTCAGGCATTTTTTACACGGGGCATAACCATCCCGGTAAGCATCCCGCTTTCCTTTATAGATTTTTATGCTGTTTTTGTCAATTTTTCTTGCAAACGGGCAACTCTTAAGATGAAATCTTTTTGATCTGTTGTTTCCTGTATATTCTCCTGTTTCATCATTCAGGTTCTGCCATATGCCTATATTCGACAGCATGGCATTCTGCTGTGACTTCAAAAACAGGTCTTCGTATTTCACATTCGGTTTCTTGGGCAGACAATAAGCATATCCTGCTGTTATCATGGCATTATTAATAAAAGTGCCGTCCGGTAAAAAAACATACGCAAGCAACCGGCCATATTGGTCATATTTTTCAATATCGAATTCGAGGCGCACCTTTTTCAGATAAACCAGTCTCCTGTTAAATTCTCTTGCTTCGTACCCGAACGGTTCCGCTTTTGAATATTCGCTTTCAACTTCCGGCGAATTTATGCCTGTGTATCTTACACGCTTTCCATCCGTCAAAACAATGGTATCGCCGTCATCCACCCATCTGACTTCATAAAGCCCGGAGCATTCGGCATCATAACTCCCTGAACATAACAGCAGGAAAAGAAAACCGGTAACGATTATATTACCGCGAACCCGATCTTTTAATCTCATAAGTTGGGAGAAAGGGGTCAAGGATTCCAGGATTATAGGGTTCAAACGTTTGTTTTTTATGGATGTTATGCAAAATCTCATATCCAATGCGCCTGATTTTTCATTTCGTTTATTATATAGTAATTATCATAAATATGTGCCGTTTGGGTATGGGTGCGTATGCGAACCACAGAAATAATGACCTGCCCTTCGTCAACGGCGGCATATCCGCATCCATGAAATCCGTGCAGCCCCAAAAGAGCTTTTATCACGAAGCCGTTTATCGTATCCGCCTGTACAACCTTTATTGTATATTTGGGGGCGTCCTCGAAGCCTGTGACGAATTTTCTGCGGTTCGCATACGCACCCATACCCAAACAATTTTAACGAACTCAAATCGGAACATTATTCTGACAATCACTATAGAATGCCGTTTACGGCATAAAATTGCTTTTTACGAAGTCATCTTAAGCCCGCAATGCAGTACAGCGCTCTCATCAAGCATCGCAGCCAGTCCGCCCCTGTCTTTTGGAACAAAGCCGGCGGATTTTTCCCACACCTCATCATCTTCCATGCAGAAATAAACAAGTACATCCGGCGCGATTTCTTTTATCCACGCAACCATCTTTTGATAAAAGCCTATCCGAAGAGGTTTAAAATATCTCATCTTTCCATCAAGTCCCGCAACGAATTCACCGTAAGCAATTTTTGAATCAGGAAACCGGTTTCGGATTATTGCTTTAAGCGAAGGGATAAAACGGAAAGTGCCTATACTTATCCAGACAATATTATCGGAAGAAACATAAGAAAAGATGCTTTGGACAACCCGCTTATAGTCCTCTTCACAGCCTTCATAAATGATTACAGGGTCAAAATGAAAAGCAACAGGATATCCCCAGGCCTCGCATCTTGCTGCGGCTTTAAGCCTTGCAGTCAGTGTGGAAGTGTGCCGCTCTTCTTCCCGTATTATTCTTTCTGTATTTAATGACCAGGACATTATTGTCTTGCGGTTATGCCGGTAACTTTTCAAAAGTTCAATATCGGTTGTTTTTGTCTTAAGTTCAAGAACGGCATTTGACTGCCCGGCAAATTTAGGTATTAACATTGCCGACAGACCGGTCCATCTTTCCCATATCATGCTGTCTGTAAACTCTCCTGTACCTATTCTGGAAATGGTATTCTGTTTATTGAAAAAAGTATCGAGTTCATCAATAAGATCATCATGATTTGCGAAGAATTGCATGACAGGGGGATGAAAATATGACTGAAGAATGCAATATGAACAATCCATATTGCAAAAAGTGCCGATGTGTAAAATCTTATATCCGCAGCAGGTATAAAAACAGGTCCCGGGACATTCTCTGATAAATGCGCCTCTGTTTCTTGTTATATATAAAGTCTCTTTTGCCCGCTGGATTGGATTTGCGGAAGAAGATATATAATCAAAGACAACGCCTGAACCGTTAACAAGCTCATAGGGCATATTAAGCCGTGAGCGCATGGATACAACGACCCGAGAATCAGAAATATTTTCATCAATAAAGAGTTTAAGGGTCTGCAAATATTAATCTTTTTATTCTACAAGTTTGCAAACTAGTTCTGCAGATTTTTCTATTGAAACCTTGCTCCTGTTTATTACCAAATGATAAAGAGCAGGCTGGTCATAATCTTCTTTTCCGAATTTCTTGTATAAATTTGCCCTTCTTTTGGTTTCGCTGTTGATTACCTGGATCGCCTGTTTGTTTGAGAGATCATAATTATCTTCCATAAATTTTATTCTATTTTCCATATCTGCAACTAAAAGAACGTGGAATACATCTTTGTGATCCCTTAAAATATATTGACTTCCTCTTCCGAGAATAAGGGCATTCCCTTCGTCGGCGACCTTTGTAATTATTTGATGAAGGATTTCAACATATACTTCTTCATCAATATATCCCTTTTTGTCGTCAAGAATTCTGTCGATAAAACTTTTGGATACAATTCCCGACATGAATTTAAGGAGTTTTCCTCCTGCTTCCTGTTCAATCGACTTAACCCAGTCAGTTGAGACCCTTGCTTTTTTTGCTACCATCTGAATAATCTGGTCGTCAATAAAAACATAATCGAGTTTTTTTGAAATTATGTTGCCGAGTGTCTTTCCACCTGCTCCAAATTGCCTTGAGATTGTTATAACAGCCATATTATCCCCCTTAATCTATATATAGAGAAATTTGAGAAGATAGTGAATTGTTCCTCTATCCGTACTCTCGACTCTTTTAATTGTAAGCTGATATTTTTATGGTGCTTTATCATGGAATACCGATAAAATCAAAACTTAGTTTCACTTGTATCCTTTCAATTTTTTTAAATATTTCTTTCAGCATGGTCTGTTCCATTCTGGAAAGTTTTTTTGGATTAATGTAATTATCATGTTTTGATTTTTCATCTATGACGGATGCGACTTGTCTTACAAACCTTAACTGCATCATAAAGCTGTAAGACTGATCAATTTCATTGTAATCCTGCCAGGTTAGTATGTTTTTTAAATAGAGCTGATAGAGTCTCTCCTGCGTATTTGTTTCTTCAATACCGTTCTTTAGCGCATATATCCTCGCAAAATCAACTATCGGCGTCATGGCACTTTTAATATCAAGTGCATCCCGGTGCTCGCCCTTTGATTCGACTACAAAATTCCGGAAAAATCCGATTGGAGGCTTGAAATACAACGCGTTCTCTGAAAGATGCCGGAAAAAGCCTGCCCAACCACCTAGTGATTTTAAAAGGTATTTTTTTAACTGTCCGGTAAGATTTGAATCACCGTAGGCGCATCTGAAATCGAAAAATATGCTCGATTTAAGCAAATCTTCCGCTTCGGCAGTGTGTATCCAGGAATTGAAGTATTTTTTCCAGACAGACAAAGGCTGGCACCATTTCGGGTTCTTGGCCATGATATCGCCTTTACAAAACTCGTAGCCTGCCATATCCAGCCATGTGCAGACTTTCTCACCGAAATTTAAGAAATATTCCCTGACTTCATCTTCCTTATCTTTCTGAAAATCATCATATATTATTGCATTATCCTGGTCGGTTTTTAAAGTCTGTTCTTTTCTCCCCTCGCTTCCCATTATCATGAATACAAACGGAGCAGGAGGAGATCCAAGGTCATTAATTGCAAATCCGATAATTTTGTTCAAAATCGTATCCGAAACGGTTGTAATAAACCGGGTAACATTTTTCGCTTTTGCCCCGTTGTTGATAAGAGTCTGTATCAGTTTCGGCAAACGCTTGTGTTTGTCTATGATTTCATCGATACTGCTTGCAGTTATTATTTCCCGCACAACAAAAAAGGGGGACTGGCCCTGTGCGGTTAAAAGGTCTCTGTTTGTTACAATGCCTGTTACCTTTCCGTCAGTATCGGTAACCGCAATATGCTTTATATTATGCTGCATCATCGCCATAAGAGCTTCAAATACAAGAGACTGCCCCGAAATTTTGCATAAAGGCGAAGACATTATATCTGCGGCAGGAAGTTTTATGTCGTAACCTTTTGCGATTACTTTTTTTCTCAGATCATTATCGGTGACAACGCCGATAAATTTTCCGCTGCTCTCTTTTACAAATATGGAACTGCAGCCCTGTTTGCTCATGATGGATGCCGCATCCTGAATCGACGCATCTATTCCGCAATAAACAAGCCTGCTGTTTGTAACTGCCGATACAGGCTGGTTAAGAAACTGCAAGGCCTCTTCCTTCGGCTGAATGTTCTTTGCTATTATCTCGGCATATGATTTATCGAGCATCCTCTTACCGAAAGTATCCGTGAAATAATCCGAAAAAGCCTCATAGTTTTTACAGACATCTAAAAACTTTTTTTGAGGCAATATATAAAAATATGTGTGCTCATTTGTCTTCAATGTCCGGACAGCCAATCCATCATTTAAAAGCATGGAAATGCCGCCATACAGATCCCCTTCTCCAAGGACACCTATAAGTGATTTCCTGCCTTTATCTTCAAAATACCGCTCCGCCGCTCCTTTTTGAATTATATACAGATAGCCTACCCTCGATTCACCCTGGATGAATAAAACCGTGTTTTGGGGATAATAGACTGTTGAGAGTTCGGAAGCTACCCTTTCGATCTCTTCTTCAGGAAGAAACGAAAAAGGAACTATGCCTTTTAAAAACTGAAATGCCTGACCTTCGGATATTATGGCTGCGTACGATTCATCCAGCATGCGTCTGCTAAAAGCTTCCACGAAATACTCATAAAATACCTTGAAGCGGGTGCATAAATCGAGGAACTTTTTTTTAGGTATAAGATAAACGGTTGAATCCTGATAAACCTTTGCGGTACGTATGGAAATACCGGCATTCATCAGTATCGAGATTCCGCCGAAAATATCACCCTCCTTCATAAAACCGCTTAAAACCTTTTTGCCCTGCTTATCAAAAAATAATTCAACAAGACCTTCTTTTATAATGCACACATTTTCTATTTTGGTAATATTCTGAACCGCCAGAACCGAGTCTTTGGGATAGATGCTGATGGAAACAGATTCGGAAGTCTGCCGCAGCTCTTTTTCAGGCAGTTTGGAAAACGGTGAGATATTCGATAAAAAATCAGTAACATCTTTATTCATTAATTCACCCTTTGACCCCTCGAATCCTTGATCCCTTGCCCCCTTTTTTTATCAATATTTTATTTTCGCAAAATGTGTTTTTTGCGAGGCTTCGCGGGCCTGCTTTAAAGTATATATTCCCATTCTCGACAACAGGGGAATGAGTTTTATAAACAATTCCCCTGTTGCAATCGCATCTCCCAGAGCTGTGTGCCTTCCGATTATACTGACCCCTAGCCGGGCTGCAATTGCTTCCAGGTTATGGTTGGCATGTACAGGGTGAACAATTGCCGAAAGAAGCATTGTGTCAAGAACAGGATTAATGAATTTTGTCTTTGCGGACAATTCCTTCATCTGCAGCATCCGCATATCAAATGCGGCATTGTGCGCTACCAGGACAGTAGATTCTGCAAATCTGCCGAACAGGGGAAGAACCTGTTCTATCGAAGGCTCACTTTGCAGCATGTGCTGTTCAATTCCGTGAAATCGTATCGATTCAAAAGGCAGGGTTCTTCCCGGATTGACAAGCTTATCAAAATTTTCGTCGCGCAGCAGATGCCCGTTTACTATCCGGATAGCTCCTATGGATATTATTTCGTCTTCTTCCGGATTGAGCCCCGTCGTTTCAGTGTCAAAAACCGTATATATAAGTTCGCTTAAAGGGCGATTATCTACCTCAGGAACCTGCCCCGGCTGATTGAACAGATCAAAGTCATAAAAAACCGGGCGGCTCCCCGGCAGGATCGTCAGGTTTCTGATGTTCTCGGAAGTGCTTTCACCTGCGGAAGGAAGAAGCAGGCGTATGCATGACCGGTTGGCGGTATTCCTATCGACAAAGGAGAAAGCCTCAGCTTCATGATGTTTCATTATCTCTTTTAAAGTCAGGGGTTTCCCCTCTTTTTCAATCCTGATTATTTTCTTATCCAAGACCCTGAAAGTTTCTATTTTGAGAGGATTCCCTTCCCATATAATATTTATCATTACGAACTTATTTTTGCATTCGATATTGCAACTGAATTCCTGCTGTCCTGTTTCATTCTTCAGCTCTTCAAATAAAAACAGGAAAGCCGTTATCATCGAATAGGTATCAACTTTAATCCAGCATGGAAGATCAGGTTTAACATAGTGAATAATAAATCCCGGTTTTTCTTCAGCCTTTTTTCTGACCGTTTCAAGGAGATCTTCCGCCGACATTTTCACAAGAGGCCACATGCTGTTAAAGCGGCAGGAATAATCAAAAAAAGTTTCATCAATCATATTCCCGAGAGTTATAGATTCCCTGTGAATAATCTTTGTAAACTCGTCGAGCCGTTCCTTTTTTATATCAGGATATTCAAGTACGACCTCTATAGCCGATCTTATTCCTGCAATTGAAGCCCTTACCCCCCTTGTGAAGGAAAGGAGAAGAGAATCAAAACGGCTCTCTTTTTCAAGCTGTTCGGTGATATCTTCGAGTATAAGTATAAACCCGTTAATTTTTTTAAGATGGTTCAATACCGGCACTGCTTCAGCACGAAGCAGCTTCTCTTCCCGGCTTACTGTTATAAATGATGAAACGTTCTTATTTGTTTCTTTCAATCCTGCTTCTATTTCATCAAGAGCATGAACCAGAAGTTTTTTTTCGATAATACCGAAAACAGAGCGCCCTATTCCGATAAGTCCGTTTTGGACATTCCGTTCCGGTTTTCCATCCGATCCGCTTTCAAACAATTGTTTTGCTTTTTTGTTGTATAATATGATCTGGCCGTCAGAATTGCATATCAGGATTCCTTCGGATAATTCGGACATGACTGCGGCAAGAATGTTTCTCTCTTTTTCAGATTCCGTTCTTGCGAAATGGATCATCTCGTCGACGTTTCTCTGGAGATTTTCATAACGATGCGCGCCTTCATTTATTGCCTTGGCGAGACTGATTATTATGCCCCTGCTGCCTTCAATTTTAATGCGGTGTGAAGGATTAACTGAGTTGATAATATGGATTTCATCTGTAAGCTTTTTTACAGGAAGAATATAGACATGGAGAATCCCGTCCATAACAAAGATAAAGCATACCAAAATTAAGACAACTACTGTGAAAACATAAACAAAATTCTGCTCGATAATGCTTATTAATATGGTTTTTTGATCGGGTGCAAGTTGCTGCCAGAAGAGCCAGCCGAAAGTGCACATGGTAATGCTTATTATTGCAAAAGCAGCAGCAACAAACCACCAGAATTTATTAATGGATTTCATGAGTTAATGACCCAGAACTTCCCTGACTTTCTGTATTATCTCTGCATTGGCAAAAGGCTTTGTGATATAAGCATCGGCGCCAAGCGCCAGGCCTTTTGCTATATCCACCTCACGTCCCATGGCGGATACAAAAATAATTTTGATGTCTTTCCAGTTGGGATTGCTTCTTATCATCTGGCAGACTTCAAAACCATCTATTATTGGAAGCATGATGTCAAGAAGAATAAGATCCGGGTTGAACGATATGATTTTTTCGATAGCCTCTTCACCGTTATATGCGGCCATAACCCGATAACCTTTTTGCTGCATCAGAAATTCAAGCGGAACAACAATGCTTTGTTCATCATCTGCAATCAGTATTTTTTCGGGCATAATGTCTTGGCCTTATATCGATTACCGTCTTATACGAGCTTCCGCTTATCGGCTGCTAAGTTATCGCGGTTTAAGGCATTTGGCAGGAAGGACATTAAATTCTAAATATTTCGTTACATCGTAGTAAGAGGCTTTACTAATACCTCTATGATAATATACATTAAAAATGTAAGAATAACCAACCCCATTGAAAGCATGAAATAATTACGAATCTTGTTTGAACGTCGGTCTTTTTCATAATAGAAAACCCGGTGTCCGCATTTTATGCACCAGCTTTCCTTCAATTCCGTGGCATACGCATGCCCGCATTTGCAGGTTACTGTTTTAGGCGGAAGATTCATCAGGTTCTCCAAAATTAATAATGCAAAAAAACAACAAACCATCATTCCAGGGAAAAAGGGAATCCGGAATTAATACGTCTGTTGCTGACTTTTACAAGAATGACAAAAAGTCAGTGATAGCCGGCCGGAAAATTATTATAGTTCATATCTTCCGTCCGGCTATCCTGAACGACTACATTATTATCCGAAAAGACCCCAGCCGAAAGATGCTGTGAACAGGATAATAAAGACTATAATACCAATCAACCACATATCTTCGTGTTTCATGATTTTTATCTCCTTTTCCGACAGTTGATGATTTACTCTCCGCCTTTAATAACTATCATTCTTTCAACTTCGGCGCGTTGTAACTGATTATCTGTTACCGTGGACATTTCAGCCTTAAAGGTAAGAGCCCACATCATAACTATTCCGAGAGTCCACCATGCTATCTGCCATGACCAGAGAGGCGGAAATCCTGCGAAAGAAAAGGCTGAATTCCCGAGGATACAAGCAGGTCCGATTGCGAAGAAATACCATAGAGGAACAACAAATTTCATCGCATTTCGCCATGTCCGGCCTGATTCACTCGGCGAATCAATGCTGTCAAGAAACGTCCTGACCTCATGCTGGCGTTTTATCGTTTCTTCCGAATCCTTGATTCCAAGCCCTTTGCAGATATATGCCACTACAAGGCCTACAAAAGTCCCCCAGAATGCGCAGTGCATTGAAAGCGGATTAGGCCACACAGCGTAGGTCAGGTATACTGCAAGCATGCCGGATCCAACGCCTAGAACGGCGCCGACTGAAGGGAACTTAAAGCCCCAGATTACGCCCATGAGAAGAACATACATAACGAACCCAAATGCCGTGGCAAGAGCTCCAAGAATAACAAGAGCCGCTTTTGAAGTAAGACCAACCGCAAGAGCGCCAACTGTAAGAAGAGTCGCAAACAACCTGTTCATCCAGACCTG
>JAHJJB010000275.1 GCA_018823005.1 Pseudomonadota bacterium
AAGCGACATTTTATTCCGGGTTCAACTGACATATTATTAATAGATGAGTGGAAATTATAATTGTCGTTGTTCAGAGCAGGTATAGAAGGCAATGAATGATATCAGCTCCGGGAGGATTCTGCTCACTATAAGGCTCTTTAAGCACCTATTGTTGGGACGTTAAATCTGAATAATCAAGAACTTATCGTGGCCCGACCCTTGAAGCCTACCAGTGCTTTCGGTCATAATCACGGTACATTCTGTGAAGCTGCCAGCCCAACTTGATACCGCCCCGGAATAATTTGATGAAATCCCGGACAGGTACTCTGACCCTGTTGATCCGCGGTGGGATCCTGGCTGCACCGAGACCATAAAGGATCGAGAAATAACGGTAAAATGTTTTTAAAGGCAGTTTTGTCGGCAAAATTGTGTGGAGACAATCGTAATAGAGACAGGGGTCTTCGCAAATGAAGGTGTCTCTGGCAGCAGCGAAGGCTTCTGTTCCCGGTGGCGGAGAGAGGACAGTGAAAGCAAATTCGGCGGGTGAAAGTTCCTCGATCGTCTTGTGGACGATTTCAAAATCCTCTTTCGCGAAATCAGGATTGATCATCAAAGCGGCATGAATATTCAAATTGAGATTTCGCAATATCTCCCGTGCTTTTCGGTTTTGAGAAGGTGTGGCTTTTTTATTGTATTCTGTCAAATTATTTTCTTCAAGTGATTCGAATCCTATATAGACAAGTTCGAGCCCTGCCTTTTTCCATAACGCGAACAGGTCGGGATGCCTGCAAATTGTATCGCTTCTTGCCCATGAGAGATATTTTTTCTTGACTCCTCGCTCGATCAGCATTTCGGCGAGCCGCCACATTCTTTTAGCATTTATGAACGTTTCATCATCGACAAAGTAAATATATTCCTGAGGAAGGGAGGCAATCTCATCGACAACGTCCTCTATGTCGCGCTGGAGGTATTTCCCGTTTGCAAGGAAGTGAACAACGCAGAAGCTGCACCTGTTAGGGCATCCGACACTTGTTCGCACGCAGGCGATCCGGGGGAAAAGAGTTTTCAATTTCTGGTTCGGTTCGCCGTAGCAAATGCAGAAATACTTAGAGATATCAACCAGGTCGCGCCGGGGGCGAGTATTGATGCCGTCAGGGTGAAGCGGCGGGGGCGGCTTGACAGCAAGGCGGTCAAAGTTCGGAGAACTGGTAGGCAAAATCCAGTCTGTTTCCGGAAGGGACTGCCCGCTATCAATGGCTTTCAGGATAGTCTTGATCGCCGAAACGCCGTCTCCCCGAACAACCAGATCGAAAAGCTCCGGAGCTTTACAATCAGTGGGATAGCTCGAAGCGTGGATACCGCCGAGGCAAGTCAGAACGCCCGGGAGGATCTCTTTGGCCAGGCCGGCCAGTTCCCTGTTTATGAGATACTGCCCGGAAAAGCCACCGAAGCCGATCAGATCGGGACGGTATTCCATAAGCATCCGCCTGTACGCCTTCAACGGCTGTTTTTGTACTGCCAAATCACAGATACGGACGTCATGAGGAGGCTGCACCGCGCCGGCAATAAGTTCCTGAGCGTAAGGTTCAAGCAATAACATGGTCTGAAGCCACTGCGAAGTTGGCAGGCGGGGGTGGGGTCTTACTAAGAGAATTTTCATGTTAATATTTAAATCCAATAAGTTTCTACAGAAATTGCTTTATGAATAATTAAAATTGAATCAATTTATTACGAATCAGTTTCTTTTGACGGACTCGTAAAAAGCCGGTAAATTTCTATTTTACCATTCCGGATTTGATTGAGAAAAACCCCGATTTGAATATCATAACTTTTTAAAATATGAAAATGAAATGTCGGAAAACATGGAAAAGGTCCTGAGATGGAATCTGGCCTATAATGAATTTTTCGAGGGTAAAAGCTGTTTTTCCCAGAAGCTTGATGCAAAAGCAAAGCGACATTTTATTCCGGGTTCAACTGACATATTATTAATAGATGAGTGGAAATTATAATTGTCGTTGTTCAGAGCAGGTATAGAAGGCAATGAATGATATCAGCTCCGGGAGGATTCTGCTCACTATAAGGCTCTTTAA
>JAHJJB010000276.1 GCA_018823005.1 Pseudomonadota bacterium
CAGTTTCCAGACTTACCATTGCAATCCCCTTGGAGACTTCCGCACTAACATAATCAAAATGCGGCGTTGCCCCCCGGATGACCGCACCGAGACATATAACAGCATTATGTCGTTTTTTCCTAGCTACTAACTTTGCGAGCAGCGGAATTTCAAATGAGCCCGGCACCTTTATTATTTCAATATCAGCGTCCACTGCGCCGGAACGTAAAAGGGCATCAACGGCTCCTCCGACAAGTTTGTCAGTTATAAAGTCATTAAACCGGCTTGCAATAATGGCAAATTTCTTCCCCTCTGCAAGAAGCTTGGCTTCAATAATTTTAGGCATATCTTCCTCCTGTTTTATAGGATACCTATGAATAATTAATTATGGAGTTACATCAGGATTAATTAGATGTCCCATTTTTAACCGCTTACACTCCAGATAACCTTTATTATATTTATTTGGCTCAGTTTCTATGCCAACCTGTTCTATAAGGCTAAGCCCATACCCTTCGAGTCCGACCATTTTTTTCGGATTGTTTGTAATCAGCCTCATCTTCCTTACACCGAGATCAACCAGAATCTGGGCTCCTATGCCATAATTTCTCAAATCCGATTTAAACCCGAGTTTTTCGTTCGCTTCAACAGTATCATAACCCTGATCCTGGAGAGCATAGGCTTTAATCTTGTTCACCAGACCAATGCCCCGCCCTTCCTGGCGGATATAAAGCAGGACTCCGGCTCCTTCTTTTTGAATCATCTTCATAGACTTGTGAAGCTGATCCCCGCAGTCGCAACGTAGTGAACCGAATATATCACCCGTAAGGCATTCGGAATGAACTCTGACAAGAACTGAAGCTTCAGGATCTATTTCTCCTTTTACCATGGCGATATGAAGAAAGTCATCAACATCATTTTCATATACTATTGCCCTGAATTCACCGGCATGGAAAGTCGGGATAATCGTTTCTGCGGCCCTTCTAACAAAGCTTTCGGTTCTCATGCGGTACTCAATAAGATCAGCTATGGTGCAAATGCCTATGCCATGCTTTTCGCTGAATATTTCCAGCGCTGCCATTCTAGCCATAGATCCGTCTTCATCCATAATCTCGCAAATAACTCCGGCAGGCTTGAGACCGGCAAGACGTGCCAGGTCAACAGAACCTTCAGTCTGACCCGATCTTACCATGACACCCCCTGTTCTTGCCCTTAAAGGAAAAATGTGCCCGGGCCTGACCAAGTCATTAGGTTTTGCATCATCAGCTATTGCAGTAAGAATTGTTGTGGCGCGGTCAGCCGCAGAAATTCCGGTTGTAACACCGCATCTTGCCTCTATCGAAACAGTAAATCCTGTTTGGAATAATGAAGTATTGTTTTCCACCATTGGCGGAAGATCAAGAGAATCAATTTTCTCACCAGTCATTGAAAGGCAGATAAGACCCCGCCCGTATTTTGCCATGAAATTAATAGCTTCGGGTGTTATTTTGTCGGCTGCCATGGTGAGATCGCCCTCATTTTCGCGGTCTTCATCATCAACCAGAATAACCATGCGCCCTTCTTTTATATCCTTTATAGCTTCTTCAATTGAAATTATCGGCATTTTAAAATAACTATCTCCTGAAAATAAAATTTATGTCACAACACATGCTGCGATCATTTTAAATAAATCCTGTTCTTGCTAAAAACTCCATATCTATAGAGGATTTTGAAGCCTTTTCCTTTTCACCGTTTAAACGGGAGCCCACAAAACGCTCAATATATTTTCCGATTAAATCCGTTTCGATGTTCACAAAAGCCCCCTTCTCCTTAAAACCCATTGTGGTAAGTTTTCCGGTATGGGGAATAATGCTTACTTCAAACCATCCTTCGTCACAGTTATTTACTGTAAGGCTGACCCCGTCAACTGCGACAGAGCCTTTTTTTATTATATACCGGGAAAGAGTGGCTGGAATGCCAACAGAAACCAGAACTGCATTCCCGTCTGTTTTTTTCCGGGCAATTGTTCCCAATCCGTCTATGTGACCGGAAACAAGATGTCCGTCAAGACGGTCTGAAGGACGAAGAGCCCGCTCTATATTCACCCTGTCCCCTGTTCCTGCATTCCCAAAGGTTGTTTTCTCAAGCGTTTCTGGAGATACATCGATCTCAAAACGACTTCTATTAATTTCAACAACCGTCAAACATGCTCCATTTACCGCAATACTGTCCCCTATGCCAGTACCATCAAGGATAAAATCGGCATCAATGGCAAGCCGCTTTCCCTTACCTGAAGAACGAACCATCGCAATTCTGCCAAGCCCTTCAATTATCCCTGTAAACATATAATTAGCTATCCGGTCTTAATCTTTTTTTTTCAAATCAGGAACTATAAATCAGGAAACAGAAACTTTCTTATTAAATATATCCCTCTATAAGAATATCGTTCCCGAACCTGTTAATTGCAACCTCTTTAACAGGAATACAGCCGCTCATAAGGGCAGGCCCTGGTCCGCTGCAAATGGGAACACCGTTACCGCCAAGTATCTTGGGTGCAAAGAAAAAGAATATCTTATCAACTATTCCGGCAGAAAAAGCGGAGGAAATTACCCGGCTGCCACCCTCGATAAGAAGGCTTGTAATCTCCATTGAACCAAGAATATTCATAAGAGGCTCAAGATCTATGAGATTTCCTTTTGTGGGCGATTCAATAAATTTTATTCCTTTTGTTTCCAGCCTTCTCTTTTTTTGCAAAAGAGCTTCATCAGACACTGAATCGCTTATTACTATGATTGTATCAGAATCGGAATGTTGCTGCAAGAGAATCGCATCTTCAGAGATAGAAAGTCTTGAATCAAGAATTACCCTTGCAGGGTCAAGGCATTTAGACCCTTCAATCCGGGCTGTAAGTTTAGGATCGTCTCTTTTTACAGTATCAATTCCAACCATCACAGCATCAGAAAAATGCCTAAGCCTGTGAACGAATTGCCTCGATTCTTCACAGGTAACCCATTTGGAATCTCCGGTTTTCGTGGCAATCCTTCCGTCCAGAGTTGAAGCACATTTTACGATTACAAATGGCCGCTTTTGTTCAACATACTTAATAAAAACCTCGTTCTGTCTCTTCGCCTCACTTTCGCAGACTCCAAATTCTACTTCTATTCCCTTGTTTCTTAAATACTCAGCTCCGCCTCCCTTTACATCCGGATTTGGATCTTTCATAGCTGATACAACCCTTCTTATGCCTGCTTTAATGATTTTTTCTGTGCATGGAGGCGTTTTCCCAAAATGGTTACATGGTTCGAGAGTAACATAAAGAACGGCACCTTTTGCATCCATTTTGGCATTATCAATGGCATTGATCTCGGCATGCGCTTTTCCTGCTGCCGCATGATATCCTTTTCCAACGACCTTCCCGTCCTTAACAACAACTGCACCCACCATCGGGTTTGGAGAAGTGAATCCCCTGCCATTTTCGGCAAGGTCGAGAGCCATTTTCATGAAAAAAAGATCATCCATGTTCAATCTCTGCAATTTTTACGAACGCATCATTATTTACTGTTTGCTTAACAGGTTTTTGAGCTCCGAAACAAAATCATTCACATCCTTGAATTCTCTGTAAACAGACGCAAATCTGACATATGCTACATCATCAATTTCGTGGAGCTTTGACATTATCTTTTCGCCAACTACATGTGCCGGTATCTCTTTCTCCCCTGTTTCCCTTAGGTCACGCTCAAGTTCATCCAGAAAATCTTCTATAACATTCATGCTTATATTCCGTTTTTCGCAGGCTTTCTGAATTCCTGAACGCACCTTGTCTTTTGAAAAGACTTCCCTTCTGCCGTCTTTTTTTATAATCATAACGGGAATCTCTTCAATCTGCTCGTATGTCGTGAACCGCCTGTCGCATCCTATGCATTCCCTGCGTCTGCGAATCACGTTCCCATCCTTGCTCAATCTTGAATCAATGACCTTGTTGTCGATTTCTCCGCAAAAAGGGCACTTCATAAGGAGTCTCCTTGTCAGACTTAATCTGTTTTGATTACTTCAATACCTGCTTCACCAAGCATCTCGGAAGAAATACTGTCTGCATATCCATCCAGATAATATATTTTTATTATGCCGGCATTTATTATCATCTTGGCACAAATTGAACATGGAAGATTCGTGCAATATAAAGAGGCTCCACGTATGGAAACCCCGTGAAAAGCCGCCTGAATAATAGCATTCTGCTCGGCATGAATTCCTCTGCAGAGCTCATGCCTTTCACCTGAAGCTACATTCATTTTTTCACGAAGACAGCCTATTTCAAGACAATGTTTTAACCCCGAAGGAGCCCCGTTATAGCCGGTAGAAAGGATCCTCTTGTCTTTGACTATTGAAGCGCCCACGGAGCGCCTGAGACATGTAGACCTTTTTGCAACAAGGGCAGTGATATCCATAAAATACGTATCCCATGACGGGCGGCAGCATTTATCTGACATTAAATTTCATCTGCTTTCTAATAAGTATTTTTCACACGAAGGCACAAAGGCATGGAGAAAGACCCATTGAAAACATTCAGGTTTTTCTACGTGTCCTCCGTGATCTTTGTGTGAGAACAACTTCCAACGAACTCATCAAGGTTTATTATTGTATATCGGGAAAGCTTCACATAGTTCACGAACCTTATCTCTAACCCTGTTAATAACGGCATCATCCTTATGGTTTTTCAAAACATCAATAATGAGTTCCGCAACTATTTCCATCTCCGGTTCCTTCATGCCTCTTGATGTAAGATAAGGGGTCCCGATTCTAATCCCGCTTGTAACAAACGGTTTTAACGTTTCGAATGGTATGGAGTTTTTGTTAACAGTTATCCCGGCTCGGCCAAGAACATTTTCAGCGTCCTTTCCCGTTATATCAAAATTTCTTAAGTCGGCAAGCATCATATGATTATCAGTGCCGCCTGATAAAAGATTCATACCGGCTTTCATCAATTGCCCGGCAAGAAATTTTGCGTTGTTGACAGTGCCAATCTGATAAGACTTGAAGGATTCAGACAATGCCTCCTTGAAACATACGGCCTTGGCGGCAATTACATGCATCAGGGGACCGCCCTGAATTCCCGGGAAAATCTCCTTGTTTAATTTCTCCCCGAATTGTGCTCGGGCAAGGATAAGTCCCCCCCTCGGACCTCTTAAGGTTTTATGAGTCGTGGATGTTATAATGTCTGCAAAAGGCACTGGTGACGGATGTACATCGGCTGCAACAAGGCCTGCAATATGCGCCATATCAACCATCAGGTATGCTCCAACCGATCCGGCAATCCTTGCAAAGGCTTCAAAATCGAGTACTCTCGGATAGGCGCTTGCCCCGGCTACAATCAGTTTAGGCCTGTGCTTTTCTGCTTTTTGTGCAAGTACATTATAATCAATAACCCCAGTATCTTTGTTGACTCCGTAGTGAATAAAATTGAAAAATCTTCCCGAAAAGCTGGCCGGGCTTCCATGAGTCAGATGACCACCGTGGGAAAGATCCATCCCTAATATCGTATCTCCGGGATGCAGCAATGCGAAATATACGGCCATGTTAGCCTGTGACCCTGAATGAGGCTGCACATTTGCATACGAAGCTCCGAAAAGTTTTTTTGCCCTTTCAATCGCCAGCTTTTCAGCCAGATCCACCTGTTCGCAGCCTCCGTAATAACGCTTGTCCGGATACCCCTCGGCATATTTATTTGTCAGCACACTCCCCTGCGCTTCCATTACAGCCGGGCTGGCTATGTTCTCGGATGCTATCAACTCCAATGTATTTTTCTGTCTTTCGAATTCACACGCAATGATTTTCGCTATTTCAGGATCTGTCTTTTCTATGTATTTCAGGTTCAAATCTCACTTCCTTTTATATAAACATTCGTTGTTGCAAAACTGCCCTGGTTTGAAACAAAAATTAACCTGGATTACGACATCCTGTGCGCCTCTGCTATTCAAGCAGTCTTACCAATAGAATTAAATTTATCTATCCTGAGCTGATGCCGTCCTCCCTCAAAGGGAGTTTCAAGCCAGGCTTTGAGTATTTCCAGCGCAAGACTTTCACCGATAACACGGCCCCCAAGAACAAGCACATTGGAATTGTTATGGCGGCGGCTCATAATTGCAGAGAACAGATCATTACAAAGAGCCGCTCTGACATTGGAAAACCTGTTGGCAACAATAGACATTCCAAGTCCTGTCCCGCAAAGAAGTATCCCGCGGTTAAATTTTCCGGCAGAAACCAGTGAAGCAACCTTGATTCCATAATCCGGATAATCAACCGAACTTTCATTTTTGGCTCCGGCATCTTCAATTTCAAAACCATTTTCCAGGAGATACATTCTTATTTTCTCCTTGAGATGATAAGCTGCATGATCACTTCCAATAACAATTGGTGATTTATCCATAGGCTAATCCTTGATGCTCAAGTAAAAAAATCAATAATTTGGAGGGCTTTATAAAAAGAGGATCTTTTCTATCAAAAAATTCGTCCGTCCTTAATTTTTTATAAACTGTTTTTCCCCCTCGCACGCCTTTTAAAAGCTCAATGCCGGGACACTCTTTAATTGAGACGATAGAATAACTGCGGTCTGCTGCACCCATATACCAACATGGCAAAATGGGAGTTATTAAAGCCCTTTATTTAATGAAATTATAAATGACATGTGAAATTACATATATCTTTTAATAACCGCAAGAAAAAAATAGGCTGTTGGTATAAATGAGTTTAAGAAAAGCAGGATATTAACAGGTGAAAAGAGGAATCCCCCTGCCCTTTTGAAAACGGGCAGGGGATAAAAACAACATCAGTGGGAGTTTATGAAATCAATTGCATTTTTTACTGTAACAAGTTTTTCCGCGTCTTCATCTGAGATTTCCATTTCAAATTCTTCTTCCATGGTCATAATAAGTTCAACCAAATCAAGAGAATCGGCACCAAGATCATTCACGAAAGAGGCCTCCGGAACAACTTCAGAGAGATCAACTCCGAGTTTCTCGGCAATAATTTTTTTTACTCTATCTTCAACAGACATAAATTCCATTCTCCTTTCAATTCACATATACATTCCGCCGCTGACATGAATGACCTGGCCGGTAATATAGGCTGCAGACTCAGATGCAAGAAAAACAACCGCAGCTGCCACATCTTCCGGCTTACCCGCCCGTCCAAGCGGAATCTGGTTTATCATCGATTCCTTTACTTTTTCCGAAAGAGAAGCCGTCATATCTGTTTCAACAAACCCTGGAGCTACAGCATTGGCGGTTATTCCCCTCGAAGCAAGTTCTTTTGCTACAGCTTTTGTAAATCCTATTATTCCGGCCTTTGAAGCCACGTAATTAGCCTGCCCCGGGTTACCGCTGAAACCAACAACGGAAGATATATTAATAATACGGCCATATCTTTGCTTCATCATTGGTTTTGTAGCAATTTTGGTACAGATGAATGTGCCTTTCAAGTTAACATCAAGAACATCATCCCAGTCCTTTTCCTTCATACGGACCAAAAGACCGTCTCTAGTTATACCGGCATTATTCACAAGAACATCAATCCGCCCGGTTTCTTCGAGTATCTTTTTAAAAAAACCTTCCACCTCTTTTTCAGAGCGTACATTAACCTGCATTCCTTTTGCATCGCCGCCTGCTTCTATAACCATTCTCTCTGTTTCGGAAGAAGCTGCAGGGGCAGATGAATAGTTGAAGTAAACATTGGTACCAGGCCCTGCAAATGCAAGACAAACAGCCCTTCCTATGCCCCGTGCCCCGCCGGTTACTACCACCGTGCGTTTCATCATATCCGTCATTAACGCCTCTCAAACAAAATGTCGGCAACTTTGTCCATGTCCGTTAACACATTCATATAACTCATCATAAGCGCATCATATGAAATCTTTTGCATGAAGTCGGAGATCTTTTGCTTTTCAAAAATCCCTGAACCAAGCAGAATCTTGTTGACGTTATTTATTACAAGTTGCGCAGTTTCATTTGCAAAAATTCTTGACATGATTCTTATCTTTTCAGCCTCCTGCCCGCCGTTTTTCACAAGCATGGAGCATTTTCTGGCAAGGCTGGCGCCGACCTCGACATGGGTCATCATATCGGCAAGTAGAAACATTACATACTGCTTCCTGGTTAGCTTGTTTTCATGAACAAGCGCTATGGTGTCATTAAGCGCTTTTGCCGCAAGACCATAATACCTGCATCCTGCATCTTTCAGAGAAGAATCCAGTTTTTCCATCTCTTTGCAGATGGAGAGGTAAAATTCGCCCTTTGTTTTCCAGGTTTTTTTCCAGCGGAATGTACTTATTATATTCTGCTGAATTTCACTTGTTCCTTCATATATGGTTGTAACTCTTACATCCCGCCTGATCTTTTCAACTTCATATTCGGAAATATAACCGTATCCGCCAAGCCCCTGGATCGCATGATCGGCTGCCTGATTCGCGGCTTCAGTGGCAAAGAGCTTTGCTATTGAGCCTTCCACCTGGAGCTCTTCTTCTCCCGAATCAAGCCTTTCCGCAAGCTCTTCTATATATGCCGCGGCAGCTTCAAGTCTTACCGCATCCGAAACGATAAGTTTATGCGTGTAACCCTGTTTTTCGGAAAGAGGAGATCCGAATTGAATCCTTTGTTTAGCATATGGTATAAGAATGCCAAGGGATGATTCTCCGGCCCCAAGCGCCATTGCACCAACCATAACTCTTGTATATCCGAAAACCTTGTTAGCCTGTTTTAATCCCTGGCCCGGGACTCCGCCGATCAGGTTTTCAACAGGTACAAATACATCCGCAAATGAAAGAGGTGAAGTATTGGATGCGCGTATGCCGTGTTTTTCTTCACCCATGCCCCGTATAAAACCTTTTGCCTCTTTTTCGACAACAAAAAAAGCGGGGCCCTCCGGGGTATCGGCTAAAAGTGTAATAAAATCGGCATATCCTCCAGTGGAGATGAACTGCTTCGCGCCGTTGATTACATATCCTGCAATTTTTCCTTCATTATTTACTACGGGGTCAGCCTTCGTTTTTATTGCCGCAACATTGCTCCCGGCATCAGGCTCCGTGACGGCATATGCAACAAGAGATGATCCGTCTGCGATTGCGCCAAGCCATTTCTTTTTCTGCTCTTCCGTACCCCCTACAATCAGAGGATCTGCTCCAAGCTGGATAGCAAAAAAGGCCGTGGTTATCCCGAGACATATCTTAGCCATTTCACGGGTCAAAATACAGATGTCCCGTGCGCCTCCTCCCATTCCGCCATAAGCTTCGGGGATTCCGAGAAGCTGCAGTCCTATTTCAGGGCTGAGCATATGCCTAATTATCTCTTCAGGGAAAAATTCCTTTTTATCATATTCCAGAATTTTCTCCCTGGTAAGAAGCCTCTGTCTGAGCCGGTCAACAGTCTCCAGGACCATCTGTCTTGACTCGGCATCAAGCCCTTTTAGTGTTTGTTCTCCAGCTTTCGGAAAGGCCATGAGACCTTATTCCTCTTTGCTTACAACAACCGGCCGCCCTTTATAATAACCGCAACTTGGGCAGGCATTATGGGCAAGCTTTGCCTCACCACACTGTGAACATGTTGATAAATTCAGAGCATCAACCTTTTGATGAGTCCGCCTTTTATCTCTTTTTGACTTAGATGTTTTATGTTTAGGTACAGCCATTAGCAATCTCCTAACTTATTGAAATAAAATATATAACCATCAAATCGTTTTTATTGCGAATTTTTTGCGTTCTAGTAATTTAAATATGCCGGAATGTCAAGAATTTTTGAACGTTGTGTTAAGTTTTGTAATCTTGTACTATTGTACATTATGTGATATTCGGCCGTATCGAACAAGGGCCGGATAATCACGCTGTTCTTATATATCTGATAATACAGAATTATAATTAAATCATGCTGTGGTCTTTGAATTATCTTATCTATTCTAAAAACATGTATCAGCATAATTTGTATTATTCTATTATCTATGCCAATAATAATGCAATGCTTATGTCTTTTACTTATTGCTAATACTTATTTTATTTTGAAGCAAGAATTTAAAAAAATACAAACACAACAAAGGTGAAAAATGGACACAATTATAACCCGCTTTCCGCCCAGCCCTACAGGTTTTCTCCATGTCGGCGGTGCCAGAACCGCTCTCTTCAACTGGCTCTACGCGCGTCACAAGAAAGGGCGTTTTATACTCAGAATCGAAGACACCGATGTTGAACGCTCAACACAGGCTTCTGTTGATGCCATACTTGAATCTCTAGAATGGCTTGGAATAGACTGGGATGAAGGCCCTTATTTTCAATCCAGAAGATTAGAAATATATAAAGAACATATTCAAAAGCTGCTCGATTCCGGAAATGCATACTACTGCACATGTTCTCATGAAAAGCTTGAAGATATGAGAAAAATTGCAATGTCAACCGGAAACAAACCAAAATACGATGGGACATGCCGTGATAAGGGGCTTCAAAAATCCGATAGTGCTGTTGTCCGTATAAAAGCCCCTTTAACAGGAACAACCATTGTACATGATGTTATAAAAGGCGATATAGTTTTTCAGAATACGGAACTTGATGATTTTGTTATATGCAGGAGTGACGGAACCCCTACTTATAACCTGGCAGTAGTTATTGACGATATTACAATGTGTATTAACACAATAATCAGAGGTGATGACCACGTCAATAATACTCCCAAGCAGATTATGCTATATAATGCCCTTGGAGTTCCTCTTCCGGTTTTCGGACATGTTCCCATGGTTCTGGGAAGTGATAAGACCCGCTTGAGTAAGCGGCATGGAGCAATGTCGGTAACTGAATACAGGGAAATGGGATATCTTCCTGATGCTTTTATCAATTATATCGCAAGGATCGGATGGTCTTACGGAGATCAGGAGTTTTTTACAAGAGAAGAGCTAGTTGAAAAGTTTTCTCTTGAAAACATAGGCAGGTCTGCGGGGGTTTTTGACGTAGATAAACTTCTTGCCCTGAATGCCGATCACATAAAGATAACCCCACCGAAAATAATTACAAAGCATCTCGCTCCGTTTTTAAACAAGCTCGGCTTTGAAGTCGAGGAAGGGCCATTTATTGAAGGAGTGATAAAAACTCTGAATGCACGCAGCAAGACTTTAAAGGAGATGGCCGAAAGCGCCGTATTCTACTTCAAAGATACAGTCTCATATGACCAGGATGCAGCTTCTAAATTCCTAATTTCCGATTCTCTAAAAACTCTCAATATGCTTGTCACATTGCTTGAATCCCTTAAAATTTTTGATGAAAAAAGCCTCGAAGATATCTTTTTAAAAGCAATGGAGCAGACAGGACTAAAGCTTGGTAAAATTGCACAGCCCGTTCGCGTAGCCTTAACCGGAAAAACAGCAAGCCCCGGAATCTTTGAAATATTAAATGTGCTTGGAAAAGAAAAATCGCTTGACAGGTTAAGGCGGGCCGTTTCCTTCATTGATGAAAAGGGAAGTTGATTTTGCTCGTATTCCAGCCAGAATTATCTTGACTATCATTTTTTCATTAAATAGAATTGAACAAATTTGCTGGGGGATCGTCTAGCGGCAGGACGACGGGTTCTGGCCCCGTTAACCGAGGTTCGAATCCTCGTCCCTCAGCCATTTTAAATATACCGGCAGACTGTCTGCCCCTGTTTCATGTGCCCTGCGAATTAGCGCGGGGCATTTTTGTTTTATAGCCTTTGCCAGAAACAAATAAAACTTGTCCCGGAAAAGCGCTCCAAAGCGACATAAGGGTTTATTATTCATATTATGAAAAACGGCTTAAGGCCGTGCTTGTGAAGTATATTATAAAGGTAATAATATAAATTAACTATGAAACGCTTTCTTCCTGTCTAGGTTACGATACTGTATCGCCTCGGCGATATGCTGTGATAAGATTTCTTCTTTACTATCCAGGTCTGCTATGGTTCTTGCAATCTTTAAAATGCGGTTAAATGCCCTTGCAGAAAGCCCCAGCTTATCTATTGCAGATTCCAGGATGTTGCCCGACGCTTCATCAATCTTGCAGTGTTTTTTGACATGCCGGCTGCTCATCTGTGCATTGCAGTATATTTTCATCTGCCTGAACCGCTCCGACTGGATCGCCCTGGCATCGGCTACACGCTTCAGGATCTCCTCTGAAGATTCAGCCTTTACTTCTCCCACCAGATCACTGTAATGAACCGCCGGCACTTCAACGTGTATATCTATGCGATCCAATAGTGGTCCAGAGATTTTTGCTCTGTATCTGTGAATCTGCTGGTATGTGCATCTGCACTCATGCTTGGGATCTGATAAGTAGCCGCACGGGCAGGGATTCATCGCTGCCACAAGCATAAAACTTGAAGGATATGTGATAGTCGAAGAAGCTCTTGAAATCGTCACCTTTAAATCTTCAAGAGGCTGCCGGAGAACCTCAAGCACATGTTTCTTGAATTCGGGAAGCTCATCTAAAAAAAGGACTCCATTATGTGCAAGACTGACTTCACCCGGCCTTGGAATATGTCCGCCACCTATCAAGCCTGCATCTGAAATCGTATGGTGCGGTGATCTGAAAGGCCTCCTTGTAATCAATGCGTCCCCTTTGGGAAGCATTCCAATAACACTGTAAATTTTTGTTGTCTCCAGCGCTTCTTCAAATGTTATTGGGGGCAATATAGATGAAATGCATTTCGCAAGCATGGTTTTGCCTGAGCCGGGAGGACCTATCATAATAAGATTATGACCTCCGGACGCTGCAATTTCAAGTGCCCTTTTTGCATGCTCCTGCCCTTTCACTTCAGAAAAATCTACTTCAAACTGGCAGTTTTTCCCAAACAACGAGGTTATATCGGTTTTAGCAGTTTCAATTTGTCTGAAACCCCGAAAAAAATCTACCGCTTGAGATAAAGTTTCAACCGGGAGCACCGAAATCCCGCTTATAACCGAAGCTTCATTCCCATTTTCGAGAGGGACCATTATACCTTCATAACCAGCTTCCTTGGCTGCTATAGCCATAGGAAGTGATCCGTTTACAGGCTTTATGCGGCCGTCTAATGAAAGCTCACCAAGCACAAGATATCTTGCAAGCATTTTCTGTTTAATAATATCGGTTGCGGAAAGAATCCCCAGTGCAATAGGCAAATCAAAACCGGTTCCCTCTTTTTTTATGTTTGCCGGCGCAAGATTAACGGTTATTCTGTCATCAGGAAAGGAATACCCTGAATTTGTTATTGCAGATTTAACGCGTTCCCTGCTTTCTTTTACTGCTGCCTCAGGAAGACCCACCGTTGTGAAAGAAGGAAGTCCTGAAGCAATATCGACCTCAACCTCAACAAGATAAGCATCTATGCCAATAACCGCGCTACTCAAAACCCTTGCCAGCATAATTCCTCCATACATATAGCAGCAAAAATTATGTGTCTTCTATTCCATATACATTAGAATATTGTTAAGATCAAGAATTTGTTGACAATACCGATTTATTTAAGATATTGTTGCGATAATAATTTATATGATATATATTTCATCTAATATTTGAGTCATATGCTGCAATTATTGTTAACATCCGGTTTTCATAGCCATATAAATAGGATTCGGAATTACAGTGTTATAATGGGTTTGTATGTAAAACAAAGAACTCTTGCAAAAACTGTTAGTTGCTCGGGGATAGGTGTTCACTCCGGTAAAAATGTTAATCTGACTTTAAAACCTGCGCCAGTTAATTACGGAATAAAGTTTATAAGGACCGACCTTCCTGACAGCCCGAGCATACCTGCCTGTTTCAGTATGGTTGTGGATACGAGTCTTGCAACAGTAATAGGACATGATGGATTTATAGTGTCAACTATCGAACATCTGATGGCCACTTTCGCAGGGCTTTCAATTGACAATGTCTCGGTTGAGCTTGATTCATATGAAATGCCTATAATGGATGGAAGCGCTGGACCTTTTACCCGCCTGCTAAAGGAAGCAGGAATAGAAGAACTGGACGCTAACAGATACTATTTTGTTGTAAAAGAACCCATTGAATTAAAGCAAGATGGAAAATCAGTTGTGATATACCCATCATCAGATCTAAAAATAACCTGTACCATCGAATATGATCATCCTCTGATTAATAAACAAACTTTTTCAGCCGAAATTACTGAACGGGTATTCGAAAAGGAAATATGCAACGCAAGAACTTTCGGTTTTTTGCACGAAATCGAATATCTAAGGCAGTATGGTTTCGCAAAAGGTGGTTCTCTTGATAATGTTGTTGTTATTGACAACGGCTCAATATTAAATCAAGACGGCCTCCGCTTTCCGGACGAGTTTGTAAGACATAAACTCTTGGATTGCATAGGAGACTTTTCTCTTCTTGGCTTGCCTATAATTGGGCATATTGTACTAAACAAAACTGGACATGCCTTTAATCATGCTTTTATTGAAAAATTTTTCTCAAATAAAGAGTCATGGGAGACCTGTACAGTTTAATGATATTACTTGATCGGCATAAAACATATATCCAAACAAATTGCTTAATTTCATTCGCTAAAACAACACACTGGAATAATTGTTGATATGTCAATTTTAAGAAATAATAAGATATGGATTGTGTTTCTCTGCATTTATTTTCTAATGGAGGGAACAGTCCTTGCTCAGGATGCAAAACTGACCAACTTTGCAATCATCAGGCATAATGATGAGCTTCTCTTTAAAATGAATCTTGAAGGCGCATTCAGGGAAGAAATGAACAAGGCAATAATGACAGGGGTTTCGGCTACTTTTTCATTTTATGTCACATTGTACAACATTAAAGATTTGTGGTTTAATAGCAAAATTGCAGATATTTATTTAACAACTGCAGTAAAATACGATACTCTCAAAAAGACTTTTACCGTATCAAGATCCTGGAAGAATGTTGAACCTGTTGTGACTGAATCTTTCAAAGAAGCCCAGGAACTTATGACCCAGATTGACGGCTTGAAAATTATTCAGGTAAACAAGCTAGAAAAAAATGGAAAATATCAGATTCAGGCCAAGGCAGAAGTCAGCAAGTTAACCCTACCTTTTTATCTGCACTATATATTTCCGATTGGTTACTTTTGGGACCTTGAAACCGACTGGTATATAATAGCCTTTGTCTATTAAATCCTGTTATTGCATGATTTGATTTGACCCCAAAACTACTATGAAAAATAACTCGCCCACCAAATCATCTTCAATTAACTCTACACAGGAAAGCTTCAGACGTAAACGAGAAGGTATTATAATTATTGCGATAATATTTATTGTTGCCCTTTTAACCTTTCTTGAAAGCAGGGTTATTAAATTCGGAACTGATATACCTGTATCAAACACCATCTTGATGTTTATCCTGATCAACATAAATTTATTGCTGCTCATTCTTCTGATTTTTTTAGTATTCAGAAATCTATTTAAGCTTCTTTATGACAGAAAAAAGAAAGCTATGGGGGCAAAACTCCGTACAAAACTTGTAATAGCTTTTGGAACTCTCACTCTTTTACCAACAATAATTTTATTCTTCTTTTCAATCAGCTTTATAACAAACAGTATTGAATTCTGGTTCAATGTTCCGGTTGAGAACGCGCTTGAAAATTCACTTGATGTTGGTCGAAGCTTTTATTCTCAAATTGAAGAAAACAACAAATTTTATCTGGAAAGAATTTCATATCAGATCAACTCCAGAAAACTCCTCGATCCTCTTAAAAAAAATACTGTTTCCAATTACTTGGGGGTTGTTCAAAGATCATTCAACATCCACGCGGTTGAACTGTACAACAGGAATTTCGAACGCATATCTTTTGCCCTGGCTCCTGAACTCGAAGATTTTCCTTTTTCTGCCCTTTCTCCCGATAATATTCAAAAAGATATATCTCCTAAAAATATAAGAACTATTTCTGAGAAAATATCGAGAGGAGAAATTATCAGAACTATCGCTACAGTTCCTTTCGGAGTCAAACCCCATGAAGCAACGGGCTATGTTGCTTTGACAAGCCTTATTCCTCATCATCTTTCCGACAAGATGAGATCCATTTCTGTTGGGTTTGAAGAATATCAGCAAATTAAACTTTTTAAGAAACCGATTCAGATTTCATACTACATATTACTCTCTATCGTTGCATTGCTTGTACTCTTTTGCGCTATGTGGTTTGGTTTTTACCTTGCCAAATCGATTACAATACCAATAATGGAGCTTGCTGAAGGAACCAGGCGAATTGCAGAAGGAGATCTGGGGTTCACCATCGATATAGCTGCAGATGACGAAATAGGAAGCCTTGTTGACTCGTTTAACAAAATGACAAAAGACCTGCGAACCGGCAGGGAACAACTTGAGCTTTCCGCCAAGATGCTCAGAGAGCAAAACATAGAGATCGAAGAAAGACGCCGGTACATGGAAATTGTATTAAAAAATATATCGGCAGGAGTTATATCGCTTGATTCAAAAGGATTTATAACAACAATCAACAAATCAGCAGAAAAGATGTTTAACCTTGAACCAGATGGTATTATTGGTAAAAGCTATAAAGAGCTATTGAACGATCAGCATCTTAGTATTGCCGATGAAATAATGATAAGCCTTTCTGTGTCACCGGATAATGCGGTTGAATTACCTTTAAGCCTTTCCATAGGAGAAAAACGCCGGAGCTTTCTTATAAATGTCAATGCCTTAAAAGATGATGCTGGACATCACATGGGGATTGTCATGGTCTTTGACGATTTGACCGAACTTGAGAAAGCCCAGAGAATGGCGGCATGGCGCGAAGTTGCCCGGCGAATAGCGCATGAAGTTAAGAATCCCTTAACACCAATAAAATTGTCCGCCCAGCGCCTGAAACGTAAATATTCGAACAGGCTTAATGAACCGGTATTCGAAGAATGTACGCAAATGATAATTGACCATGTTGATTTGATAAGAAACCTCGTAAATGAGTTCTCAACATTTGCCAGATTTCCAACGGCAAACCCGGCTCCATGCGATTTGTCGTCCATTATCAGGGAAACCATAGCGCTTTACAAAGAAGGCCATGAAAAGATTGTTTTTGATACAATAATTCCAGACGATATTCTTTTGATTAACATTGACCGGCAACAAATAAAACAGGCTATGATTAATCTGGTTGATAATGCAGTTGCCGCAATTAAAGATCATGGCACCATTGTTACAAAAGTTGAACATGATTTTGCATCAAAAGTTGTCAGGATAGAAGTTGCGGATGACGGTGCAGGAATATCGGAAGAAGATAAAGTACGTCTTTTTGAACCAAATTTCTCGACAAAAAAAACTGGTTCCGGCCTTGGACTTACAATAGTCAATACAATTATTGCCGATCATAAAGGCATTATTCGCGTCCAGGATAATTGTCCCAGGGGAGCAAAGTTTATTATTGAGCTGCCCGTAAAATAAAAAGGATTAAAAGCAAATGTTTCCATCTATCTTAATTGTTGATGATGAACCCTCTATTCTTAAATCTTTAGGCGGACTTCTTGCCGATGAAGGTTTTGAAGTTATGACTGCCTCTACCGGATATGAAGGGTTGAAGATGATAGACAGGGAATCTCCCGATCTTGTTCTTCTTGATATATGGATGCCAGGCATTGACGGAATTGAAACTTTAAAACAGATCAAAAAGGGGAATCCTTATTTACAGGTTATAATAATTACAGGGCACGGCAACATCGAAACCGCCGTAAAAGCTACAAAACTCGGGGCATATGATCTTATTGAAAAGCCGCTTTCTATAGATAAGATAATAGTTGCAATAAACAATGCTTTAAACTTCAGAAGACTGGAAGAAGAAAACAGATATCTTAGAAAGAAGACCATTGAAAAGCACGCCATAAACGGAATCAGCGCTGCAACAATTGAACTAAAGAAAAGGATAGCTGCAGTTGCCCCTAAAGACGCAACGATTTTGATCACTGGTGAAAATGGAACAGGTAAAGAACTGGTTGCTAGAACAATATATCAGCTCAGCACTCGCGTAGAAGAACCTTTTATTACTGTCGATTGTGCTACTATTTCTGAGGAATTGATAGAAAGCGAACTTTTCGGACACGAAAGGGGAGCCTTTCCGGGGGCAATAACCAAAATGAGAGGGAAATTTGAAATTGCCAATAACGGAACTGTTTTTCTAGATGACATAGGCGATATGAGTCTAAAAACCCAAGCTAAAATATTGCGTTTTTTACAGGAAAAAAATTTCCAGAGAACTGGCGGAAGAAGAACCTTAAATGTTGATGTGAGGGTAATTGCAGCAAGCAATAAATCACTTGAAAAAGAGATCGTAAAAGGAAGTTTCAGGGAAGACCTGTATTACAGACTTAATGTAGTTCCTGTTGAAGTTCCTCCTTTAAGAAACCGTAAAGAAGATATTCCTATTCTGATCGATATGTTTCTTGCTGAGTGCGCGAGACAAAACAAAGATGAAAAGAAAACATTTTCACAGGAAGCCCTCCACTTGCTTAGCAGCTATCCATGGCCCGGCAATGTCAGGGAGTTAAAGAATCTTATGCAACAACTTGCCATTCTGGTTGAAAAGACCACGATAGATGTTAAAGATATTCCCGACAATTACAATCTCGGCGTTGAAGAAAAAGATAAAGCCGGAGTAAATGAAATTTTTCTTTTCGATCGTTTGAAGGATGCAAAAAGAGCTTTCGAAAAAGAATTTATAAAAATAAAACTTTCGGAAAATGATAGTAATATTTCAAAAACGGCAAAGGCAATAGATGTCGGGCGAAGTTATCTTCATAAAAAATTAAAATATCTTTAGCAAAATGGGTTTGAGAATAATCAGCGGTAAATTAAAAGGCAAAAGACTTTTTTCACCCAAAGGCATCAAGATAAGGCCTACGACTGACCGTATAAGAGAAAGTATTTTCAACATTCTCTCTTCCCGGATTCTCAACGCTGTTGTATTAGATCTTTTTGCAGGAACCGGTGCTTTAGGAATTGAAGCCTTAAGCCGGGGAGCAGCTTTTGCATTCTTCATGGATACGGATAAAGATGCGCTTTCAGTAATCAAAAAAAATATTGCAGCTTGCAAACTGCAAGGCAGAATTAAAATTATAAGAGCAGATGCTGCAAAAAATAACATTGCTCTTAACAACGGGGTTCCTTCAGTCAATCTTGTTTTTATGGACCCCCCATATAATAAGAACTTGATAAAACCTGCTTTAATAAACCTTTCTGCAAGCCGTTTACTTCAAAAAAATGCTTTGATAATAATCGAGCATGCTCTGACAGAAACACTTCCCGAAGATGTCTTGGAGTATAAAATTTCAGATCAAAGAAAATATGGAAAAACTCTTGTTTCCTTTTTAAATTATATGGTATAGATTTATCTGATAAATCATGGTTTTAATTTGCCTTTATTGTTGAACAGTGGCTTGTTGTGCCGGAGTATGAGAAAACCAGAAATGTTACGCCCCGCACAAACTTGAATATTACCAACAGAAAAGAGATAACGGATTATAATAAATGAAAAGAATCGCCATTTATCCAGGTTCATTTGATCCTGTAACCAACGGACACATTGATATTCTTGAAAGAGGGCTTAAGCTTTTTGACAAGATAATCGTCGCAATTTTACTCAACCCAGGCAAGGATCCCCTGTTTACAGTGGAAGAACGCATTCATATGCTTAAAGTAAGTTTGAAAAAAATTAATAATATTGAAATTGACACTTTTAGCGGACTTCTTGTTGATTATGCTGCAAAAAGGAAAAGCCACGCCATACTCCGTGGAATGCGTGCGGTTTCCGATTTCGAATACGAATTTCAGCTTGCCCTTATGAACAAGCGTCTTAACAGAGAAATCCAGACTGTTTTTCTTATGACCGGATTGAGATGGATTTTTACCAGTTCCTCAATAATAAAGGAGGCAGCGCGGTTTGGCGGAAACATAAAAGGTATGGTTCCACCTATAGTTAATAACAAATTAAAAAAAAAATTCGGTTTAATTATTAATTCTAAATAATTTGGATCTTTGGCAGCTTAATATCTTCTGCAAAGTCATAGAACTGAAAAGTCTTTCAAAAGCCGGAGGAACTGCACTTCTTTCCCAGCCAACCATTAGCAGGCAAATGATAAATCTGGAAACCTATTTATGAATATCCCACTTTCAAAGAATGCTATAATAGTTCTTGAAAAACGTTATCTAAAAAAAGATAAGGAAGGGAATGTAATTGAAACACCTGCAAATATGTTTGTAAGAGTGGCAAAACATGTAGCTTCCGCTGAATCTTTGTTTAATTCTTCCCATGGCGTTGAAAAAGCAGAAAAAAAATTCCTGAAGATCATGAAAAATCTATGGTTTTTACCTAACTCTCCTACACTCATGAATGCAGGGCGGCGCCTTGGCCAGCTTGCAGCCTGTTTTGTGCTGCCAATTGAAGATTCAATGGACAGCATATTTGAAACCCTGAAAAATACCGCCATGATACATAAAAGCGGAGGGGGAACGGGTTTTTCCTTTTCCCGAATACGTCCTGAACAAGATATAGTACTTTCAACCGCAGGAGTATCAAGCGGACCCATTTCCTTTATGATTGTCTTTGATGTTGCAACTGAAACCGTTAAGCAGGGCGGAACCCGCAGAGGGGCAAACATGGGAATCTTGCGGGTAGATCACCCTGATATAGAATCTTTTATTGAGCTGAAAGACGATCAGAATCGGCTTAACAATTTCAACATATCTGTTGCATTGACAAATACTTTTATGGCTGCATTAGAGCATGATTCTGAATACGATCTTATAAATCCACGCACAACGAATATTGTAAAGCGCATTTCTGCAAGAAAAATATTCGACATGATAGTTCATTCAGCATGGCTTACAGGTGAACCAGGCGTTATTTTTATAGACAGAATTAACCAGGATAATCCAACTCCTCATCTTGGAGAGATAGAAGCAACAAATCCCTGCGGCGAACAACCTCTTCTTCCTTACGAATCCTGCACGCTTGGATCAATTAATCTTTCAAGAATGGTTTCCGGAAAAGCCGTTAATTATAATCGCCTTAAAAAAACTGTTCATGATGCAGTTCATTTCCTTGACAACGTTATAGAAATAAACAAATACCCTCTGTCCTGCATCGAAAAAATGAGTAAAGGTACAAGAAAGATAGGCATTGGCGTAATGGGATTTGCCGAGATGCTCATTAAATTGGGAATTTCTTATAACTCGGAAGAAGCTGTATCAGAAGCTGAAAAAGTAATATCTTTTATTTCACAAGAATCTAAAATTGCCTCCGCAGCGCTTGGGAAAAAAAGAGGCAATTTCGCATATTACAAAGGAAGTCTTTACGACACACCTCAGACTCCATACATGCGGAATGCAACTACTACTACAATAGCCCCAACCGGAACAATCAGCATTATAGCAGGCACATCAAGCGGTATTGAGCCTTTATTTGCGATAGCTCAAATAAGGAAGGTTCTTGATGGAAAATCCCTTTCTGAAATTAATCCCCTGTTTGTTGACATGGCAAAGGCAGAAGGGATCTACAAAAATAAATTAATTGATGAAATATCGGATGGAAAATCTGTTCAGGAGATTGAATCAGTCTCTGACCACGTAAAAGCTCTTTTTATAACATCACACGATATATCACCTGAACAGCACATAAAGATTCAGGCTGTTTTCCAGAAATATACCGATAATGCCGTTTCAAAAACTGTTAACTTTCGCTCCGTAGCCATAAAAAGTGATATTGCAAAAGCATATCTGCTTGCTCATAATTACGGCTGCAAAGGAGTAACAATCTATCGGGATGGAAGCCGTCAACATCAGGTTCTTAGTATGGGCGCTGAAAAAAGAGAGTCAGTCAAAATAGTCCCTAGACCAAGACCGGAATGCACTGTCGGTATTACCGAACGAATCAAAACTGGTTGCGGGAAATTATATGTCACAATAAATTCGGATGAGGAGGGAATGTGCGAAGTCTTTGCCCAGATGGGAAAGACGGGGGGATGCGCTTCATCTCAAATTGAAGCAGCAGGCCGTCTTATATCTCTTGCCTTACGTTCCGGCGTGAAGGCCGAAGCCATAATCAAGCAGCTGGCAGGGATCAGATGCCCTTCTCCATCATGGCAAAATGGAGAAATGGTACTCTCCTGCCCCGACGCAATTGCAAGGGTAATTAAATACCGAACCGACTCCACTTTTGCCGAAAGCGGTTCAATAATGGGTGTTTGCCCGGATTGCAGCGGGGTACTTACACATCAGGAAGGATGTCTTGTTTGCCGTTCCTGCGGATATTCAAAATGTAGTTAAAATCAAAAGAAATATTTGATTATTACAAAACCTGCAACCAGCAGAATGGTAAATACCACTGCAAGTATATTGAAATACCTGTTGATAAACCCCTGAATCATAGGACCGAAATAATAAATAAGTCCGCCTACCGCAAAAAACCTGGCAGAACGTGAAATCGCCGAAGCAATTAAGAATATTATAAAATCTATCTTAAATGCACCCGCTGCAATTGTGAAGATCTTATATGGAATCGGCGTAAAGCCTGCTATTCCGATTGCCCACGCATCGTATTTAATGAAAAGGTCCTGGATATAGCTATATTTATCTCCAAAACCATATAAATTTATTATTTTATCCCCGAATCCTGCCATGAACTGCCACCCGATAAGATAGCCAAAACAGCCGCCCAAAACAGAACCGACAGAACACAATAGAGCATATCTGAAAGATTTTTTTGGTATTGCAATACCAAGAGCAATTAGGAGAATATCAGGAGGTATGGGGAAAAAAGATGATTCAGAAAAAGCAATAACAAATAATGCCCAGTCACCATACGGTGTTTCAGCCCATCTAATGACCCAGTCGTACATCCGCCTTAGCATTTATTCTTCTCTCCATCCATGCTCTCCTACAAGTCTGACAAATCTGCATCCCCCTAAATTTGTCTTATGAATACCCCTTTCATCCCTGTAAAGTTTTATCAAATCCTGGGAATGCTGGTTTCCAACAGGAATAACCATTCGCCCCCCTATTGCAAGCTGGCTTACAAGCGTTTTGGGAATATCAGGAGAACCGGCTGTAACTATTATTGCATCAAAAGGACTTTCAGATTCCCACCCTATCGAACCATCGGAATATTTCATTACAATATTGTGGTAATGAAGCCTGTCAAAAAGAGAGCGGGCCTTGGAATAAAGCGGATATATTCTCTCTATTGTATAAACGCGAAATGCGATTTCAGCAAGAACCGCAGCCTGATAACCGGATCCCGTTCCTATTTCAAGAACCCGGTCTTCTTCATTCAGATTAAGTGCCTGAGTCATTTCCGCAACAATGTATGGTTGTGATATTGTCTGTTGCTCGCCTATGGGAAGAGGAAAATCGCCATAGGACTGATCGCTCAGAGCATCGCTTACAAACAAGTGACGGGGGACTTTCAGCATGGCGGAAATAACTCTTGGATCGTTTATCCCGCGGGTTTCGATCTGTTTTTTTACCATCTCTTCGCGCATGCGCTCATATTTTAATGCTTTTTCATTCATGTTTGAATTTCCTACCAAATCAATTAACACTCGTCAAGAATTCAGGCCTTGAAACTTCTATCTGTTTATCTTATAGGATATAAAAAGACAACTATTGAACTGTATCCGAAAAATCAGCCTAATTTTTAAATATTATCCGGAACATCCATGGACAGCACAAAACATCTTGTATTATCACTCCTGCTGACGCTTTTTATAAGCATTGTGGGGACTACAGGGTATATGATGATCGAAGGATGGGATCTTCTTGATTCCATGTACATGACCATAATAACTCTTACTACCGTTGGATATGGTGAAGTTCATTCAGTAAGCAGGGCCGGCCGTATATTTACAATACTGCTGGTCTTTTTCGGAGTTGGTTTTTGTTTATATGTTGCTGGAGCCATGGTTCAATTCATGGTGGAGGGAAGAATAAGGGCTATTTTAGGGAGGAGAAGATTGGATAAAAAAATCGGAAGACTGAAAAACCATCATATAGTTTGCGGATACGGGCGAATCGGAAGAGTGCTTTGTAAAAATTTATACGGCAAAAAAGAATTCGATCTCGTTGTTTTGGAAAGCAAAGAGGACCTCATCCCTATTATGGAAGAAGATGGTGTTTTATATCTGCGCGGGGATGCAATAGATGAAGAGAACCTTATAAAAGCCGGAATAAAAACAGCAAAAGGGCTTGTTGCCGTCCTGGCTACAGATGCCGAAAATGTTTTTCTTGTTCTGACTGCAAGGCAGCTCAATCCCAACCTTTATATAACAGCCAGAGCAAGCCGGAATGAAACAAAATCCAAGTTTTTAGCCGCAGGTGCCAATAACGTTGTATCTCCATATGATATTGGTGCCATAAGTATGGCTCAGCGAATTCTAAAGCCAACGATTACCAGCTTTCTGGATCTTGCTTTCGCGGAACA
>JAHJJB010000027.1 GCA_018823005.1 Pseudomonadota bacterium
AAAAGAGCTGTATCGAATAACGGAAGAACGGGCAATAATTCCGGGAATTTTTCAGTATTTGAATCGATCTGTGATTTCTGTTGAGTCATTAACTCCTCCAAACGGCTGTATTCAGAACTTCAATTTAAACCGCGAGTTCCTTGAGACCTAAAGATCATCCTTCCGAAATTGTTATATTATGCGTTTGATTCTGTGACATCTTGGCAAGTCGAATTTGCAAAAAGCCGTTAAGGTACGAGGCTGAAACCTTATCTGTATCTATCAGGGCCGGAAGGTATAGAATCCGCTCAAAGGTTCCATACTGTATCTCCGCAAGACGGTAAGTAGTGTTTTCATCTCTAGGCATTTCTTCCCGGTCTCCCCTGATTCGTATCGCCCTGCTGCTTATCTCGACTTCAAGATTCTCCTTGTCAACCCCGGCAACCTCGGCGAGGATAGTTATCTCCTGAGGCGTTTCGTAAATATCCATCTGCGGTTTCCACGCCCGTTCAGAAAGAGAAAACATAGGGCTCATCGATCTGAACATATCTTCGATAGTTTTATCAAATCTGGAATCTGATGTTCCAAAATCATTGCCAAATCTTATCTTGATATAATCCATGTCAGGCTCCTGAATTAAAAGCTGAATTTCTAATTTTCACAACCTTTAATGTAAAGTTTAACATTATTATCAGATCATGGCAATAATTTTGTAATTACTCGATTTTCTCTTTACGCAAAACAGAATCCCCTGCTCTTGACAAGAAATAATGTGTGATTATTTTTTTATTAAAAGAAGTAATAATGTCAGTAATTATTGTGAATAAACTATATAAAGGAGGTGTTATTATGACACTTGTAAGATGGGACCCGTTCAGAAGCATGACAACACTTCAGGACCGCATTAACCAGATCTTTGATAATGCGGCTGTCCGATCAAAAGATTTTGAAGATGAAATGAACCTCTGCGCATGGAGACCGGCAGTAGATATTCATGACAATGAGGATGCAATTATTATAACGGCAGAACTTCCCGGAGTGGAGAAGAAGGATGTTTCAGTTGAGATCAAGGAGAACATAATCACTTTAAAGGGAGAAAAGGCCATCGATAATGAAATAAAGGAAGAGAATTTCTACCGTAAGGAGAGGTGCTTCGGATCATTCCACCGGGCATTTACTCTTCCTGCTGCGGTAAAACCCGATAAGATAAAGGCAAATTTCAAGGACGGCATCCTCAAAGTTGAAATTCCGAAACCAGAGGATGAAAAGCCAAAACAAATTGCCGTAAATATTGAATAAAACCATATAAGCATAAGGGAGGGCTCCGGTCGCTGGGGCTCTCCTTTTATTTTTCTATAATATAAGACCGTTGTACAATATCCTATTAAAGACCATATCGGGTTATGGGAGAAACCTGATATTAGAATTGCAGTCCGCCGGCAAATAACATATCATGCAAACATGATTAATGCGTCCTCTTCAGGAAGAGCAGTCCTTGCATCACAGTACTTTCTATACTTCGGTATAATGGGAGTATTTTTGCCCTATTTTAACCTGTATTGCTATAAACTTGGTTTCACCGGTTTTCAAATAGGAGTCATCTCTGCTTCAAGGTCTGTTATAATGGTTTTATCTCCCCTGCTCCTTAGCGCCCTTGCCGACCGCTTTCAGGCCCGAAAATCGATATATCTGTCATGCCATTTTATAAGTGCGGCAATCTGGTGCATTTATCTTTTAACATCTGATTTCTGGCCTATGCTTGCAGTCACTGTCTGTTACACAATATTTTATTCTCCTATCATCTCTTTTCTTGAAGCCTTCACGATAGACATCCTCGGAAGTGAGAAGAAGAGTTACGGGAATATAAGGGTCTGGGGCACAATTGCCTTCATTGTGACAGTCTTTTTACTGGGCAAAGTCCTTGACATTTACCCTATTCGGATAATTCTGTCGCTGATTCTTGCCGGATCGGTAATTCAGGCTGCATTTGCAGTTAAGATTCCAGATATAAAGCCAAAAAACAACAGGCCTTTTTTGAGCGAGGCTAAAATCCTTTTTAAAAAAAAACGCGTTATCTTTTTCCTTTCAAGCGCTTTTCTGATGCTTGTAAGCCACGGAGCATATTATGGGTTTTTCTCAATTCACCTTGAAAATTTAGGTTACGACCGCACATTCATAGGGACTGCCTGGGCCATAGCTTCAATTGCTGAAATTCTTGTAATGATAAACTCTGACCGTATTTTTAAACGTTTTTCAACAGATACGGTTATCACTGTTGCATTCATTACGGCAATAGCAAGGTGGTTAACGCTTTCCCTGGTAAAATCCCCTGCTTTGATTCTTATATCCCAGACTACCCATGCCCTAACATATGGCGCTTTTCATATTTCGAGCATTCTTTATATTGATTCATTGACCTCAGAGGAAACAAAGACCCTGGGGCAATCATTAAACAATGCGGTTACATACGGGCTTGGCCTTATGGTTGGTTTTTTTCTAAGCGGGTGGATTTATGAGGAGGCAGGCTCTTTTGCTCTTTTTACTTTCAGCAGCCTTATCGCTCTATCCGGAGGGTTATTTTTCAGGATATTTAAGGCTGCTGATTGAACAAAACATTATTTTTACAACCGCTGTAAAAAAGTCCCGAAGCCATTTCAAAACCTCGGATCAGGTCTGAGAGCAAGGCGCAAGCCGATGAAAAAGCGCAGCATACACGGGAGTATGTGAGCATTTTGAAGAGACTTGCAACACAGCTGTCAGGCCTCAGACGGGGTTTTGAAATGGCTTCTATACACTTAGTCCCCTTTCCTTGGAAATAAGATATAACGAAGCCAGTGAAGAAAAGAATTTCCCTTCAGAGTTTCCCTGTCCATTGCATCAAAATACATGGAGAGGCTGGCTGGGTCGGAAAAAAAGCTTTCTCTGGCAGTAATTTTTTCATTCGCATCAAGAGATCTAACAACCTTTGCAGGGTTTCCCGCTGCAATGGAATTCGGAGGAATCTCGCTTACCACAACTGAGCCTGCTCCTATTATACTGTTTTCACCGATAACTACTCCCTTGCATACAATAGCGCTGTCTCCGATCCAGACATTGTTTTCAATTCTCACAGGATTGCTTTTTCCGGTTGAAACCCTGTCATATATATCATGCCAGTCCGAATCGGTTATATATGAACCGCTTGCTATCA
>JAHJJB010000277.1 GCA_018823005.1 Pseudomonadota bacterium
AGTGGCACCTTTTGGTTATTTCTCGGATAAATCAATGACGGCATATGAGTCTGGCGGACAATACTCCATGTATATCTTGTTTAATACACCGATCTCATATTTAGAGGCGTACATCTATGAGGTAGGATCAGGAAGCGGCACTCCTATAGAGATAGTAGAAGAAACAGTAGAAATGCCAGTAATTGGCGAGGAGCCATTTTTTCCGCCAGATGAGGTGGTGACAACGATTTATTTCGACTTCTTAACATCTTGGGACGAGCAAGCGTGTGAAAGTAGTTTTTCGCATGCTAACAAGTGGGCGCATTTTACTTACCACGACCATTATACGCCTATTAAAAATTTACATTTTTGGAGCTCCAATCCATTTTATTTAGACGAGTTATTGACGGAGCCATTGACAACGGTTCCAGAACCTTCAACACTGATCCTTCTAAGCACAGGCATTGTAAGTCTTGCAGGGCTCAGAAAGAAATTTAGAATAAAATGATTGATTAGGATCCCCAGATATTTACAGGCAGGGTCAGAGATGGTCCTGCCTTTTTTGTTTTTATCGAACACTTCAAATCGAAACTACAGTATAATCTCATCAGCTACGTCCTTTAGTAGTAGGTGTAAGAGAGAAATAAGAGCGCATCAACGGATGAACTAAAAACAGGCGACCCCCTGTCTATCATGGCCGGGGTTTTTTATTGGCAGAAAATGAAAAAGCGGGACTATAGCGGGATAAAATGACCAATGAAAAAAAAGAGTCTACGGTTTAACTCCTTACCAGCAATAAAAAGATGTAAGGCCCCAATGAACCCTGGAGAAATCCGGGGTTTTTTGTCTTCCGTGTGGGGGATAGTGTGGGGGCAGATTTTTTAGGCAAGAAAAAAGGGGTTAAGATTTCTCTGTAACCCCTTGTTTTTATTATTGGTGGTCCCAACGGGATTCGAACCCGTGTTACCGGCGTGAGAGGCCAGCGTCCTGACCACTAGACGATAGGACCATTTTAAAAAAAATCTGGGTGGATGATTATAGAAAACGGCCTGAATTGTCAAATATTATTTTGCCGCTCTGCCGTTCTTATCAGCCTCCTGTCGGTACTTTCTTCCCTTTCCTGTAACCTATGGCAAAATATATTAACGGCCCTAAAAAAGGTATCAGGGCGGTAAAACCCCACAGAGCTTTTTTCAAAAGGGAGCCAAAATCCTTCTTAGAGATATCGAAAACCGCCCACCACGTCAGAAGAAGAAAAAAGATCCCGATACCGATTATTACCTTTGCCGTCATATAGTATCCTTTATGTGAGAATTGGAGATAATCCAATTATTTAAGCATTTGTGCCACTTTTAAAATTGTATCAATATAATAACTGCTCGGGTTATATTGCCGGATAACTTTTTTAGCCTTCGCCTCATTTATTCCTCGATACCAGCCGGATTTTTTAAGAAAGTTTGCCACACTGGCTATTGCGTCGGCATGTTCAAAAAGGTCTATCCGGCCGTCCATGTTTCCGTCAGCTGCATATCTGCTTATGTTGCTTGGCATAAACTGGGGAATTCCCATGGCCCCGGCATAAGATCCTGTTATATTAAAGATATTCACTTCCTCTTTTTCGGTGTACATTAATAAGGCCTTAAGCTCCTTGTAAGCCCAACTCGATTTTTTCAAAGCCTTTTTCTCAAATGCCTCAAATGAAAGGGTTGTTGAACCGGAAATCTCTTCCCAGAACTTTTTTCTTACATCAGCATCCAAAAGGGAAGCCATAGTGGAAAGTGTATTTATTACCTGCCTCTTACCAAGTGATTGCCCGAACTTGGTTTCAACAAGAATTATTGCGGTAATTACCTCCCTGTCCACACCATATAGCTCTTCGGCATTTGAGAACTCTGCTTCATATGTTTTCAGATAAATTTTTGCGCCTGTCAGATAAAGCTGTGAAGGAAACTGATTGTAATTCAAACTTGCTTCCCTGTGCACGAAAAAAAGAGAGACTCCTTTCGTGTCAAAAAAAACTTGCGGGGACTGATAAATCTGAACAATTTTTTCCCTTTCAAATCCCTCCGAAACCAGTTTTTCCTGCAACGATCCAAAATAATCGAAATCGGCACACACCCCTTTTTCAAATGGCAAAAAGAGAAACATGAACAATAAACAGCCGGAAAAATAAAGAAGTCTTTTCAATAAGAGGCGAGTATCATGCATTATAAGATTATCCTTTCGACATATCATTACGAAACCTCTGAATAACATCTGATTAATTGAGTTATTAAAAGCCCTCATTACCACTACCCTCGAGAATGAGAAGTCCTGAGCGTTTTCTCTTTGTAAATACAGATATTTGTTTGTAACCTGCCCTAAGAATCAGAGGCAATACAGCATCATAATGCTGCCCTATGCTTTCCGGATCATGAGCATCAGAACCTATTGTTATTTCAACACCTGCTTTGAAGCATTTTTTTATAATATCAAAAGAAGGAAATGCCTCTTTTGCAGGGTAAATGTATCCGCTTGTGTTGATTTCAACGGCAAGTTTTTTCCTGCCTGTTTTTTCTATAATACAATCAAATTCATTTTCAAAGCTTCTTGAAGGATTTCCCCCGAATTTTTTTAGAAGATCAAGATGACACAATATATCAAAATAGCTGTAATCGAGCATCTTTTCAAGGGATTCAAGGTAAATACCGTAAATGTAGTCGGAATCCCTTTCGCCCCTGCTCCACCCAGATTTGCGGCTGACCACATCTATTCCACCGGGAAAGTGAAGGGAACTGCCTATAACATCAAATGCATATGATTCTGAAATTTCCTGGAACAGGTCAACGTAAAAAGGATTAAAATCAATCTCAAGGCCCGCCTTAATATTTATAACCCCGTTATAGCGCCATTTCAGCGTCTGAACCGCATTGAAATAAAGAGGCACCTCTTCAGGGGTCATGGAAAGCTTATGTCCAGGCTCCGTTAATGTTAAATGATCGAGAAAGCATATTTCCTGAAACCCCATGGAAACAGCTTTTTTTATATAAGCTTCCATGCTGCTTTTGGCGTGGTTGCAAAGGATGGTATGAATATGGTAATCAACCCTTAAAAAGTTATTTGTTTCTGTATGATTCATAAATAAAGTGTCTATAATATTTTTGGCATGATATGTATCATATGGTATATTCTTTATGATGACTATGTAAAAAAAATTTGACTTTTTACTAAAGTATCATCTTAAGGTTACCACATAAACAGATAAAAATTTACAGATTTATTTTCTTGTTCCATAAAATTAAACATATTCGTAAACTCCGGATATCTTTTCACGTTGAAAAAAAACACAAAAACAATCTATTGCTGCCAGTCCTGCGGATACCAGGCTCCGAAATGGCTCGGCAAATGCCCTGACTGCGGGCAGTGGCAGACCTTTGTCGAAGAATATCTGAACACGAAACCTGCCGCTTCTGCAGAAGGCCTCCTGTCGGTCCTGAGGGAACCTGTATCGATTGATGACATTGAGTTTGACGGTGAGGAGCGCATTTCAACAGGAATCGGCGAGTTTGATCGCGTCCTTGGAGGAGGTCTTGTCCCCGGAACAATGGTTCTTTTAGGCGGTGATCCGGGAATAGGGAAATCCACCCTCATGCTTCAGGCTCTTTCCGGATTGTCAAGGATGGGATTAAAAGTTCTGTATGTTTCCGGCGAGGAATCGGTCAAACAGATAAAAATAAGAAGCAGGAGGCTGTCTTCTGAATCCTCCGGCCTTCTTGTTGTTTCAGAAATTGATGTTGAAGCCATATTGTCGATGGTCGGTTCAGTCAGGCCCGATGTTCTTGTAATAGATTCTATACAGACAATGTTCTGCCCCGATCTTTCTTCAGCGCCTGGAAGCGTCAGTCAGGTTCGGGAATCGGCCATGAAGCTCATGCTTAATGCAAAAAAATCGAATATTCCCACATTTCTGGTCGGTCATGTTACCAAAGACGGGGCAATTGCAGGCCCCAGGCTTCTTGAGCATATGGTTGACACGGTTTTGTATTTTGAAGGGGACAGGAACCATGTTTACAGAATATTGAGGTCGGTGAAAAACAGATTTGGTTCAACGAATGAAATAGGTGTCTTTGAAATGAAGGAAAAAGGCCTCGATGAAGTCACCAACCCATCTGCTGCTTTTCTTTCGGAAAGGCCCCTTAGTTCACCCGGCTCCGTCGTATCAGCCAGCATGGAAGGCACAAGGCCGATTCTTGTCGAGCTTCAGGCCCTCGCAAGCAGCACAAATTTTGGGACTCCCCGCAGAACAATCCTGGGTCTCGATAATAACAGAGTGGCCCTGCTGGTCGCTGTTATGGAAAAAAAGCTCGGAATGCATCTCATGGGCTACGATATTTTCATGAATGTCGCAGGAGGAGTGAAAATATATGAGCCTGCAGTAGATATGGGAATCATAGCAGCTGTTGCATCAAGCTTCCTGGACCGTCCTGTGGCAGAAGGTACGGTTGTCTTAGGTGAGGTCGGCCTGACCGGAGAGGTAAGAGCCATAAGTCATGTGGAAACAAGAGTATCTGAAATTCAGAAGATGGGATTTAAAAAATGCCTTTTGCCGGACAGCAACCTGAAGCGCATGGCGGGAATCGGAAAAATAGAGCTTGCCGGGATAAAAAATATATCGGAAGCGATAGAGCTGCTGTTTTAAAAGCTATTCATTATTGATGGTTTAGCAAAGAATCTTGTTCACACAAAGATCACTAAGAAGAAACTAAATGTTCTATATAATCAATCTTCGTGTGAAAAATGTCTTTTTACGAAGCCGTCATCTTTCTTGACTTGGAAAGTGCTTGAGTATATGAAACGACAAGCCTCAAAGGCCGGTAAGTGGGAAGATCATTATTCCCGCCAGGCCAAAAAAGATAATTATCCTGCAAGATCTGTGTACAAGTTGCAGGAGATTCAAAGCCGTAATAAAATTATAAAGAAGGGGGACAGAGTTCTTGACCTTGGATGCTCCCCCGGTTCCTGGACCCTTTATGCATCAGTCCTTGCAGGCGAAAAGGGATTTGTGGTCGGATTGGATATAAAGCCGGTCACTATTGATATCCCCAAAAATGCCAGGATTTATATATGCGATATTCTGTCCATTGACGATGAGCTGCTTTCTGCAATCGGAAATGATTTTAATATCGTGATAAGCGATATGGCTCCGGCTACAACGGGAAGCAAGTCAGTCGATTCAGCCAGATCATATGATTTATGTATGGCGGCATTTGATATTGCAGACAAGGTTCTTGCGGACGGAGGCTCTTTTTTGTGTAAAATTTTCCAGGGGGAAGATTTCAAAAAATTTTCAGAAATGGTTAAAGCAGCATATAACACTCATAAAATTTTTAAACCGCAAAGCAGCCGCAAGGCCAGCAAAGAGATTTATATAATTGGAATAGGGTTCAAGGGGTCAAGGATTCGAGGGTTCCAGTGACAAGGAAAGTCTGCGAATTCGCATAGATTGCAACAGACATATATTTCATTTCAATCAATTTATTGAGAAAAACCCAAAATACCAATACCGTAAAAAGGGCAGCAGGAGGTCGGCATGTCAGGTCACAGCAAGTGGTCTTCCATAAAACATAAAAAAGGCGCAGCAGATGCAAGGCGCGGCAAAGTATTTACAAAGCTCATAAAGGAAATTACGGTTGCAGCCCGCATGGGAGGCGGAGGCGACCCGGCTTCTAACCCGAGACTAAGGGTGGCGGTGCTTGCTGCAAAGGCCGAGAACATGCCGAAAGATAATATAGAAAGAGCCATAAAAAAAGGGACCGGTGAGCTTGAAGGTGTCAGCTATGAGGAAATCTCTTACGAAGGTTACGGGCCCGGAGGTGCTGCGGTACTTGTTGAATCTTTAACGGATAACAAAAACAGAACTGTTGCCGATATCCGCCATATATTCAGCAAAAGCGGCGGAAATTTAGGCGAAAACGGATGCGTTTCCTGGATGTTCAGCAAAAAAGGATATATCACTGTATCAAAAGAGCATACAAATGAAGAGACTCTGATGGAAATCGTCCTTGAAGCAGGAGCCGAAGATGTCAGGGAAGACAATGGAAGTTTTGAAATAATCACCGGTACAAATGATTTTGAATCCGTGAAAGCGGCCCTCGATAAGGCATCAATACCCACCCAGGAGTCCGAGATAACCATGCTGCCCCAGACAATCACAAATCTGGTGGGAAAAGACGCTGAAAAAATGATCAAGCTCATGGAAACACTTGAAGACTGCGACGATGTCCAGAAGGTTTACACTAATGCCGATATTCCGGAAGATCTGGCGGGATAATAAAAACATGGGCCCGTTGTCGCGAAATCAGCATTGAGTCACGAACAACGACCCTCGGACATCGGACTTCGAAGTTCGAAATACTCATTCCCGATAGAAGCTCATTTAAGTGAAAGATCGATCATCTTCCGGACGGCTTCTTTGGCCCGCAGCCTAATATCCTCGGGGACCTTGACCTCCCCTTCCATATTCTCCAGACTCCATACAACGGCCTCAAGGCTCATCTTTTTCATGTTTCTGCATTCCATATCCAGTGAAACGGGATAGAATGTCTTGGACGGATTGGCTTTTTTCATAGGATGAAGTATTCCGGTCTCCGTTCCAACAATAAAGGACTTTCTTTCAGATTCGCCGGCATACCTGATCATTCCGGAAGTGCTTAAAACAACATCCGCCAGTTCAAGGACTTCGGGCCGGCATTCGGGATGTGCCATGAAAACAGCTTCCGGATGCTTCTCTTTCGCCAGAAGAACGATTTCGGGAGTAAGCATGTTATGGACAATGCAGTAACCGTCCCAGAAATGTATTTTCTTTTTTGTATGCAATGCAGCGTATTTCGCAAGATTCTTGTCCGGAACCATTAAAACCTCGTCTGCATCGAGGCTGTTTACTACCTTGACTACATTTGCCGACGTGCAGCATATGGTTGAAAGCGCCTTGACAGCGGCAGACGAATTTACATAGGTGACTACCGGCATGGGAGGCATTTCCTTAAGCCTCTTTGCAAGCGCCTCGGGCGTCACCATATCGGCCATGGGGCATCCTGCATCTTTACGCGGAAGAAGCACCACTTTTTCCGGTGACATGATAGAGGCTGTCTCCGCCATGAAATGGACCCCGCAGAACACTATCACCTCGGCATCGGTCTGGGACGCCTTTATGCTCAATTCAAGGGAATCCCCGCAAAGATCAGCCACATCCTGTATCTCAGGGGGCTGATAATTATGAGCAAGCATGATCGCCTTTCTTTCCTTTAACAAACTTCTTATTTTATCCTTCATATAGATTTCTCCATTCACTTGAGCCAATTTCAAAAGTCTCACTAGTCTATTCTTATGACCTCAACCCCTTTAGGTATGGTAAATCTGAAAGCAGAGTCAGGGCTGGTTACAAATTGTGAATCAAAAAGATCTATCACAGTTACATCACCGTATGAATTATTGATTCCGATTCTTGAGATTTCATAATCCCTTTTTAAAATAGAAATATAAATCCTTGCGACATCAGCCTTTTTCTCCTTGGGCAGAAGCTCTAAAACAATATAGCCGTCTTTATCCTTATTTATGGAAACAGAAAAATTGCGCCTTATGATCCTGATATCCGATAGAAAAGTCGCCCCTTTGCCTGTACCGAAAAATTCAGGGGCCTTTCCAACCATGACCTGGTTCTCGCCGGGCCTGTATATCCAAAGGCTTTCACCGTCTGTTACTACGACCTGTTTCTCCGGTTTTTCATACTCCCATCTCATCATTCCCGGGCGCTTCACAAACATCTTCCCTGTCGCAATATCGGTTATTTCCATTGCCTTCAAGGTCGATTCCTGGATGAACCGTGCAGAAAAACCCGGCACCGAATACCTGTTTTCAATCTTTGTGATTACGTCATCCGCTGTCAAAGGAGATTCCGCTCCTTTAGCGTCAGGACCGAAACAGATTTGCCCGAGTATGACTGCAAGGCATAAAATCACCGCTTTTAATTTCATATTTTATAACTCCCCGGCATTAAAATCAGATAACCTGCAAAATGATTCTCATAATATTCCGTTTTCCCGAAAACGGCAAGGCAGATTCTGTCTATTCCTGAAAATGGAGGGTGCGACTCAGAAATCTTTAATTACTTCAACAAGGTAATGTTCAACAGGGGCAAATTCGTCGGTTAAGACAGGAAGATCGCAATCTATTTTGTATTGCCACAGATGAGAAAGATATTTCTGCATTTCAGGGTTGCTGCTTGTCATGGGCGGAGGCGAGTTTGACTTCATCGCTACGACTATCAGGTTTTGAGGTTCTTCGCCATACAGTGGATACTGGGCAGGAAAAACATAAACTTGGGGGAAAACGGATTTAATTGTGGAGTAGGCTGCGCGGAAGAATCTGCCCTTTGGGCCCTGGACGGCAGAATAAATATTCGTTATAACCACCCCATTTTCATTGAGAAGGTCGGAGGCTTTTTTTATGGTCTCGACAGTTGTCATGTGGAATGGAGGAGAGGCTGAAGATTTAAAAACATCAATAAATATCAGATCATATTTCTTTTTTTCACGATTCAGAAAAGTTCTTCCGTCTTCATGGATGCTTTTTATCCCGGGATGATCGGTCAGATAAAAATATTCCTTTGCAAGTGAGGTGAATTGAGGATCTATTTCAACAACATCTATTGAACCACCCGGGTTTCTCCTGACATAATCTCTTGCAAGCGTGTAAACTCCGCCGCCCAGGAGAAGAGCCTTTTTGTTTCCGGGATTAAAATGCTCGGCGAGGCGGTAGAAACCGCTGTAGTCAAAATAAAGTTCGTCTGGTTCCCCGATTATCACGGCACCCTGAGCCCATTTTTTGTCAACCCTGATAAACCGCACTTTTTTCGATATATCAGAATCGAACCTTTCCTCTATTATGATCCTGCTGTAATTTGTGTCCAGATCGATTATATTGTTATCAGCCACTGATGTCTGAAAAAAAAAGGCCGACAGGAGCATTGTTATAAGGATGATTGCGGTTGTTTTTCTTGAACGTGAATTATCCCCGAAGGATGCCAGAAAATAAACGCAGAAAAGAGTCATGGAGAGAAAGATAAGAATATTGCGGCTTCCGAAAAAAGAGATCAGGAAAAAACCCGCAAGAAATGTCCCGATTATACTCCCGACAGTGGATATCGCATAAAGCCGTCCGACAGTTGCGCCTGAATGCTCGAGATCTTTCATCCTGAGCTTTATTGCATATGGAGATATTGTGCCAAGAACAGTGCTTGACGGAGCAAAAAGAAGTGTCGCGGCCAGTACGGCAGCTAAACGAACATCCGGAACAAACTTGCATATTGATACAAGAACCGGTGTTTTTATAAGGCTTATAATACCAACAAGGAATGCCGAAGCAAGGATAAGGAGTGAAAAAGTTCTGTATTCCGGTTTTTTATCGGCAAGCCTTCCTCCCCAGTAATAACCGAGACTCAAGCTCGCAAGAATTATTCCTATAAGACTCGTCCAGACATAAATGGAAGTTCCGAGATAAGGAGCGACGATCCTGGATCCCACAAGTTCAAGCGCCATTACAACAGCGCCTGTGATAAACACTATAAGTTCAAGTCCGTATTTTTTCATTTTAATCAGCTTTCACTTAATTCCTGAAATTGAACCGGAGAGAACCCGGAAAAAGTCACGAGGCTGCCATATATCATTATTATATAGAAAATAAAAGATATCTCGGGGAAAGAAATTTTGACTTATTACGAAGGCAACATAATTGATTCAGGCGTCTTTTTCCTCTTCTTCAGGCGGGGCCTTTGCTGATTCCGGTAATAGTTTCGGTAATATTATGGAGAAGTGAGAACCTTTGCCTAAGGCTGTTTCTACCAAGATAGAACCGCCATGCTGCTGTATTATTCTGTTTGAAATAAAGAGTCCCAGTCCTGTTCCCCTGGTTCCTTTTGATGAAAAGAATATTGTGAAAAGCTTCTCTTTAGTTTTTTTGTCCATGCCAATACCATCATCAAACACATCAAAAACGATATGATTTTCAACCTGTTTAACACCGAATGTGATTTTATGATGTTTTTCCGATTTGTCTTCTATGCAGGCATCAATTGCGTTTTCAAGAATATTAATTATAGCTGAGCGGACAATGCCGGGATCTACTTCGAACCCTCCCGTTGAATGGTCGAACTCTCTTATAAACTCAAAATTATGAGTCCGTATTTTGGGTTCTATTGTCAGTGCAACATCTTCGGCAAAACTTAAAACGTCAACTTTTTCCCACTTGAGGTCTCTGTGTTTTGCATAATAAAGAATATCAAGAACCATTCCCCTTATTCG
>JAHJJB010000278.1 GCA_018823005.1 Pseudomonadota bacterium
ATAGCTCATCCGCCCCCTTTTGGAACTCTTGATAAAGTTCTCGGCAAGTTTCATGCGGGATGCAAAAGCCTTCGGGAAATAGTTTCGAGGCGCCAGCCACAAATGCTTATTTGCGGCCATATACATGAAATGCCGGGAAGCGCTTTTTTGGGAAAGACGCTTGTGGTAAACTGCAGTATTGGAATGAAAGGGAAAGGGGCTCTGATTGAGCTCAATATTGACAGACCACCCGTCGTTGAGATGTTGTGAATTGATGGATTTTATAAGCCCATCAACAGGTCGCGGGCGGGTAAGCCCCGGCCTGGGGTGAGGGTGGAACCGATTGAATTTACTTCAATCGGCGGGAGAGGGGAACCCCTTTCCCGCCAAGTAAAAAGTCGTTTTTACTTTTTGCGAAGGTATCAAAATGATTATAAGCGCGAGCCGCAGAACCGACATTCCGGCATTTTACAGCAAATGGTTTATGAACAGGGTTCGGGCGAGTTTCTGCACAGTTCCGAATCCATTCAACCCGAATCAGATTTCAAATGTTTCCCTTGCACCTGAAAATGTTGATCTTTTTGTGTTCTGGACACGGAACCCTAAGCCGCTTATCCCCCATTTAAAAGAACTTAACACACGGGGTTACAGCTACTATTTTTTATATACACTCATGGATAATCCACGGATTCTCGATCCGAAGTCTCCTTCTCTTGAAATATCGCTCGACACATTCCGGGGATTATCCGATCTTATCGATCCTGAAAAGATAATCTGGCGATATGATCCGATCGTATTAAGCAATATTACAGGCATTGAATTCCATAAACAAAAATTTGAGTCTATTGCAGACGCGTTGCGCGATTACACTTTTCGATGCATTACAAGCTTCGTGGATATTTACAGAAAAATAGAAGGAAGAGTTAAAAGGCTGAATGATTGCGGTTTTATTCTAAAGGAATGGAACGATGCGAATTCATCTGATCTTTCAGGCTTTCTGGCTGACATTGCAGGGAAAAACGGAATGGAGATAACAAGCTGCGCTTCAAAAAAAGACCTGGCTGACTTCGGTATCCCTGCCGGTAAATGTATAGATGATATTTACATTTCAAGGATTTTCGGGGAAAAATTTGATTTAAAAAAAGATCCTTATCAGAGAAAAAATTGCAATTGTGTTTCAAGCAGGGATATAGGAATGTACGATTCATGTCTTTACGAATGCATATATTGTTATGCAACAACCAGTTTTGACAGGGCAAAAATAAACCACAAAAAACATAATCCGGATTCGCAGTCACTTCTTCCTGTGACCACTTGAACCCTGAATCCCGGACTCCTGGAACCCTTTATTTCGTATAATGGGTCTCCATTAAAGAAATTGAATATGAAACCGGTTAAAATTCCCATTGAAGATTTTATCGATCTGCATACCTTCCGCCCCGGAGAGATTCCTGGTCTTCTTTCCGAATATTTTTCAGAATGTCAGAAAAATGGGATTCTCAAGGTTCGGATAATACACGGTAAAGGCCAGGGAATTCTTAAAAACCGGGTCGTGAAAATATTGCAAAAAAGCCCTTTCGTAGAATCATTCAAAGATGCCCCGATGGAAGCCGGAGGATGGGGCGCCACCATAGTTGAATTGAAAAAAGGATTAACCGAAACCGGTTAATCCTTTTTATTTTCATGTAAGGGACGGCATGACTTGAAACCGCAGCTTGCAGTTTAAAAAGCTGCCGTATTATTTTACTGCCTTATCCCCGAACTGTTCACGCAGTTTGTATTTTAAAACCTTGCCGGAAACATTCATTGGGAGCTGTTCCGTGATTTCCAGCAACCGAGGTATTTTGTAGTCGGCTATTCGCGGCTTGAGGAATTCGCGCAGTCCCTCTATGGTCAGTTTCTGGTCTTTTTTCATGGTGACCACAGCCATGACCGTTTCACCCCACTGCGGATGAGGCACCCCGATAATAACTGCCGAGGCGATCCCGGGATTTTCATAGATTGCATCTTCAACTTCCTTGCTGTAAACATTTTCACCACCTGTGATGATCATGTCTTTGCGACGGTCCACAAGTGTGATATAATACTCATCATCCATCATACCGAGATCGCCTGAGTAAACCCAGCCATCCCTGATGGTATCTTTGGTTGCTTGCGGGTTTTTGTAGTATTCTTTCATGATGGTATCTCCGCTTACAACAAGCTCTCCCACAACACCCGGCTTGGTTATGGTGTTGCCATCAATATCCACAAGTCGTGATTCCATGTTGACCACGTATTTGCCGCCTGCGCCTGCCTTGCGGACCTGATCTTCCGGCTGAAGGGCGACACCTCCGGGGCCGGCTTCAGTGAAGCCGCATAAACAGAAAAACCGGTCTGTCTTGAATTTTTTTATCATGCCCTTGACCGATTCAGCCGCCATGGGAGCGGCGCCATAACCATAATAACGCACTGTCGATAAGTCATAACGGTCAAAATCCGGAACCGCCATCATGAAGGAATACATCACCGGCGCACCGAAAAACTGGGTAATTTTCTCCTTATCCATTACTGCCAGAACCTTGGTTGGAATAAAATCCTTGATCACCACATGGGTACATCCCAGATAAGTGCCGGGATTAAGATAAAGGTTCAGTTCGGCCGAATGAAAAAGCGGCGCGGCATGAAGCAGGCGGTCCCTGGGATTGAGCCCGATCAAAGAGGCCATGCTTGCCACAAGAGTAATCTGGTTATGGTGGGTAAAAAGAGCGCCCTTGGGCCTTCCTGTAGTGCCGGAAGTATAGAGAATCTCGCTGTCGTCAAACTCGCCGACCTTGACACCCGGCTCTGATGTTTCGCCCGTTGCCAACACATGGGTAAGCGGTGTAAAACCCTCGAACTGGCCTGTTCCTGCGGAATAGAACGGCCCGATGTTGCCAAGCCGGGACTTCATCTCTCTGACGGCAGGTTCGAAGATATCGTCGAATATGAGAGCTACGGCATCGCAGTTGTTGAAGATGTATTCCGCTTCAGGCGGGGCCAGCCGGAAATTTACGGGTACCGCCACGCCGCCGGCTTTTACGATCCCGTAAAAGGCGAAGATGAACATGTCGGTGTTGAACATCCACATCGCTACCTTGTCGCCTTTCTTCAGTCCGGCCTTAAGCAATGTGTTTGAAATCGTATTTACCTTTTCGTTGACAATTTTCCAACTGTAACGACGGTCTTCGTAAACAACCCCTTCGTGCTCCGGGATCATCCGGGCATTTCGTGCTACGAGTCCTCCAAGATCCATTTGAATACCTCCTTGAAAATTGTTTGTTGTAAACATAGAGCAATAGAATAATGAGTAAGGCAGCTTTCCCCCTGAACTCTACTATTAAAATTCCACCTTCAATGCAATAACAAACAGGGGACAGGTGCCGGCAATCTTCCGGGAAGACAAATAAAAACCATAACACCCAGAATATATAACATATACAAATTTACAGGGCTCATGGCAAATAAATAACTATTGCTATTGACACCCGGTTTATAATTTGACATATGAACATACGTTCATATATTGGGAGGTAGAAATGGTTATTTGCCAGGAAAAAATAATACATATTGATAAAGTAAGAATCGCTGCGGAGAGTATCCCGGAATCACACATAGTCGATTCGCTCGTGGAAATTTTTAAAGCTCTCAGTGATCCGACCAGATTAAAAATAGTTATTGCACTTTCGACTTGTGAACTTTGTGTTTGCGATATAGCGGCTGTATGCAATATCTCCGATTCAGCTGTTTCGCACCATTTGAAAACCCTTCGCATGTTAAAAATTGTTCAGTTTAGAAAGGAAGGGAAAATAGTCTATTACAGACTTGACGATGAGCATGTTGATTCTCTTATAAAACAGAGCATTGAACATGCATCTGAATAGGATCCCGGAAGGAATATTATGCTTGCATTATACGGTATTCTCAGCTCTTCATGGCACATGTTTCTTGAATCTTCAATCTACATGCTTTTTGGATTCTTTTGTGCAGGATTAATATATGCCTACGTAAAAACAGAAATGATCGGGCAATATCTTGGAAAAGGCAAAATAAAGTCTGTCTTTTTGTCAGCCCTTATCGGAATTCCTATACCCCTTTGCTCATGTGGCGTAGTGCCGGCAGCAGCCGGTTTAAAAAAACAGGGCGCCAATAACGGCGCAACGTTGGCTTTTTTAATTTCAACCCCTGAAACCGGTGTGGATTCCATTCCGATTACGTATGCGCTGATGGATCCTTTGATGGCTGTAATCCGCCCTGTTGTTGCCTTTATCTCGGCTGTAACAGCCGGATTAATTGAAAATTTCACAGGTAAAAACAATTCACCCGCAAATATAACCCATGAGACGCCCGTAAATAGCTGTTGCAATATAACGGCCAGTAGCAAAAAGTTAAAATCAAATCATATCACGTCTTCAAAAATATTTATTGGATTGAAATACGCATTCATTGACCTTCTGGGCGACATCGGAAAATGGTTTGTCTTGGGTATATTTATTGCCGGGCTTATATCGTATTATATACCCGATAATCTTATCGAATCATATTTAGGCAACAATGTTCTTGCCATGTTCGTAATGCTCATTACCGGCATTCCGATGTATGTCTGCGCAACCTCTTCAACACCTATTGCTGCTGCTCTCATTCTCAAAGGGCTGAATCCCGGCGCTGCCCTTGTCTTTCTGCTGGCTGGTCCGGCAACTAATATTGCCTCTTTAAGCATGGTATACAAAATACTTGGGAAAAAAGCCCTGCTTATATACCTTGCGTCTATTTCAATCTGTGCTCTTACCTTCGGGTTTTTAACTGATTTACTATATAAAGGATTGAAAATATCATCAAAATCTTCTATTGGAGAGACAGTCGGATTAATACCTATCCAATTGGAAGTTTTTGCTGCTCTTATTCTGGCCCTTTTACTTATGAATGCATTCTGGAGGGAATATAAAGCTCCTGCTGTATGTGCATGCAAAACTGCTGATATAACAGTATTATAATTATCAAACTCCCATGAGCCGTTATAAAATTATGAAAATTGTTTCAATCGCAACAAGCAAAAAAAAAGGCACCAGAAAAAAATGTGTAAAAGAAGCCGAACTGATAGCTGATCATGGCCTGAACGGGGATGCCCATGCCGGAAAATGGCACAGGCAGGTCTGTTTTCTTGCATCGGAAAGCATAGAAAAAGCAAGAAGCCGGGGGCTTGATGTAAAATTCGGAGATTTTGCGGAGAATATTGCAACAACAGGCATAGACTGGAAAAATATGCCGGTCGGAACACAACTGAGGCTTGGGAAAAAAGCCCTTGTTGAAATCACCCAAATCGGAAAAGAGTGCAAAAAGAAATGCGCTATCTTCTACCAGGCCGGAGACTGCATTATGCCGAGAGAAGGAGTTTTTGCCAGAGTACTTGAAGGAGGAACCATCCGCTCCGGAGATAAAATAGAGTTTGTTTTATCAGGCAATCAGATCTTGCAATGGAAAGATGGAAAAGACATTCCCGTCAAGCACCATCTTATAGGCGAAGAGCCTCTTTCCATAAGAATACAGGGAAAACCCTATTCAGTTGTGATGCGGACACCCGGCGACGAGATAGCCCATGTTGCAGGCTTTTGTCTTGCCGAAGGGGTAGTTGATTCCGCAGATGATTTCAAAACCCTCGCTTTCTGCGATGGAGAAGACACTAATGTTGTAACGGTCACCCTCACTTCATCGAGAGCCAAGGCAGTTTCGGATCTGCTGGAAAGAAAAGGTTTTATCAGTCAGACAAGCTGCGGATTATGCGGAAAAGAGCTTATTGAGGATATCAATCAAACAATTAGTCCCCTGTCAGGTAAAATTAAAATCGACATCAACAAGGCACTGCTTTGCCTTGAGTCCCTTCCCGATCATCAGCCGCTGAGAAAGGAAACTCACTCTTCTCATGCTGCCGCTCTTTACACTTCAGATTGCAGGCTGCTCGCAGTTGCTGAAGATGTTGGGCGTCATAATGCTCTCGATAAAGCAATAGGAAAGCTTTTCCTTAATAAAAAACTTAAGAAGGCTTCATTATTAATTCTTTCTTCGCGGGTAAGCTTCGAACTTGTCCAGAAAGCGGCAAGAGCAGCTATTCCAGTCATACTTGCCATATCCCGGCCTACCGATCTTGCCGTAAAACTCGCAACAGAGCTTAATATTACAATTGCATGCCTTGCAAGAGATGCCGGACTTTTTATTTACTGCGGGGAAAAAAGGCTGAAAAGATAGTCATCAAAACAACTTGTTATGATAGCCATTATTTTTCATGAAAAACCGGGACTGCCGCCAACACCTGTCCGCACCCTGATGCGAGGGCCTGCCGCGCCTCCGGGCCGCCAATCCCTTGCTACTTGTATTTCGGCGAGCAGATCAAGTTTATTCTGTCTGGACAGCCGCTCAATGATTTGAACCCAGGCGCATGGGATATCAGGGCTCACTTCGCAGTTTTTGCCGTTGGTGCCTCCGCACGGTCCGTGCAACAGACTCTTCGAGCAGCGGGCAATCGGGCATATGCCGCCGGTAAAAGTTAAAAGACAGTTGCCGCAGCCCAGGCACATTTCCTGCCAAATTCCCGGTTGAAAGGATGCTCCTAAAAAGGTTGTATTTAATGCCGGAAGAATCGGGAGCGGATCCAGAGCTTCGGCCATGGTTTGGACGCCGGCTCCGCAGGCCAGAGAAAGCACGGCATCAGTTCCTGCGGGTACTTCGTGGTAGGCTTTTATAAGATCCAGTTCGCATTGCCTCAGAATGGTGTCCACCGCAAAGGAAGGCGGAGAATTATCATAGTGCACCTTGCGTTTGAGTTCCTGTGAAAGCATCTGCACTTCACGATCTCCGCCGGAAAGACAAACTGACACGCAGCTACCGCAACCGACAATCAGAATTTTTTCATAGCCGCTGATTGAGGCTACGATTTCTTCTATTGGTTTGATATTACCGACAATCATAACATTACCTCGTTTGGCCTGATTTATAACCGGCAAAATGGGCGTTGATCTTCAGGGTGAGAGCCTCTTTATGCCGGGAACACAATGGCTTTTCCGAAATACCGGTCTTTCCCTTAAGAGTTTCTATGAAGGATGCCGTATAAAGGGGCTCATCACATACCTGGCAGTGAATAAGATCCAGTACAACGACTTCATCCCACTGGTTTGTCAGCATGTGCTGAAATTCAATGGCCTGCTCGGGACATACGCGCCAGCAGTTACCACAGCGTGCGCAGCGTGCCATGTTGTGCAGCAGCATTCTCTTTTCACCGGAGTCCTTAACGTCAATCGCATTAGCCGGACAATTCTGTAAACAGGCCAGACATCCGTTGCATTTGCTGTTTACCTGGAAATAGACCATCTAGTATCTCCTCATTATGCAGGCAGCATGGCGAGTTCGCGGATATGGGATCCTGTCGGCATATGCGAACGTCAGTGCTCCTGGTTCGCAAAAATTCACGCATTGCGGTTGACCGTTGCACAAATCGCATTTAAAAACAACTTCCCGGGCCTTGTCAAATCCGATAGCCCCGAAGGGACAGGCAGCAGCGCACATTTGACATGACACACAACGGTCATAATCGATAACGACTCTTCCCCAGTCATCCTGCCAGGATATGGCATCCTTTGGGCATGCCGTCTTGCAGGGCGCATCGGCGCAATGCTGGCATAAAACAGGCAGAAATATTCCTTCCATATCCCATTCGAGGACACGGATTCGTGATCGGGCCGGATCAATTTCACCGTAATGGGAAAGAGAACAGGCGATTTCACAGAGTCTGCAGCCGTTGCATTTTTGAGGATCGACGGCCAGAACTTTAGGGGTTGCCTGAATATTGTCACTTTCAGGAATGAGAACCGACGGATCGCCTTTTTTTAGTCGTATAACCGTCTCTTCAGGAATCGCACGGCCGGAAGGGATGTCGTGTTTACATGAGGTCATCTTTATCGTCATCGGCGTAACCTGTTTAACATAAATAATAGTTTTAACGGCCAAGTGAATATCGCAGTTATTGTAAAGACAGGGATAAATTTAAAATTCATCATAATGAACTAATCTGCGGATCGAAATTTATATTAAAAGCAGGGTTCTGTCAACCAGAAAAATAGTTATAACAACTGTTTTATCGTATTAAAGTGAAAAATGGCATTGACATTCTATTTTTATCTGCTAAAAGTAAGTTAATATATCAAACAAAAAATTCATGATAGTGAACTATTATACTTAAACTGACTAAAATAATCAAGAACAAGGAGTTTGTCATGGCAAACGACACAGAAAAGCTTTCAGCCTCCGAATCGCTACGCGAAACCAGAACTTTCGGCAAGGTCAGGTGCCACAACCCCAGTTGCATGGAAAGGCTTGAGCCATCCCCTGGCGTCGATCATATCAAGTGCGCAACCTGTGGAATGGAATATCGGATTTTCTGGGTGAGACCCGATCTGCCGCGAATTCGCGGACCTGTCTGGGAAGTCAACCGGAAAATTGCGGCCGAAGCTCTGGCCAGAAAATTAGAAACTTCAGGCAACAAATCCAAGGCAAAGGAGGGGGTGTAAGATGGCTTTAGACAGAAAAATTGCATATATTGATCTCTCCACCGGTAAAATTGAAACCAGGCCGATCCCGATTGAAGTTCGGAAAAAATTCCTCGGCGGCCGCGGGCTGGACGCATACCTCCTTTATAATCACGCACCTCAGGGATGCGACCCGCTCGGACCTGACAATCCGTTGATGATCAGCGGCGGAATCCTGACTGCGACCTGCGCATCAGCCACTGCCCGCACTCACATAATGGCCAAGTCACCTCTTACCGGTTTGCTGGGCAGCGCCAACATGGGGGGGTTTTTTGCCCCTGAGATGGCGTGGGCAGGCTTTCATCATCTGGTTATCAAGGGCAAGGCCAAAAGTCCGGTCTATATCTGGATTCACAACGGCAGGATAGAAATTCGTGATGCAGCCTATCTTTGGGGCAAATCCACAACAGAAACTCAATGGGCAATTCGCGAAGAACTCGGGGACGAGGACATTAAAAGCGCCGTTATCGGGCAGGCCGGCGAAAAGCTGGTCCGCTATGCCAATGTCATGACAGGCATCAAGAACGCCGCAGGACGTACGGGCATGGGCGCGGTGATGGGATCAAAAAACCTTAAAGCTGTTGCCGTTCGCGGTACAATGGACATCAGGATAGCCCATCCCGTCGATGCCCTGGAACATAACAAGCACTTTATAGACGGGATTACCGGCGCTAAAGTCAATAAAACCCAGGGTGCTCTCGGCACCCCTTTTATATGGGGGGCCACAAATTCCTGGGGCGGATTGCGTAACCGCAACTTTCAATATAACCAGATGGAGTACGCCGATGATATCGAGCCCGAAAGGCTCGATGAAATTGCCACCGAAACCATTGGGCCGCATCACATGACCGGGTGTTTCGGATGCCAGGTTCACTGCCGTGCCCAGTACAAAATTCCATCAGGACCCTATGCCGGAAAATACGATGAAGGGCCGGAATATACCTCCCAGGGTGCGTTCGGGGCTGAACCGGACTGCAGAAAAGCCGAAACGGTATTGGCGGGCAATCATCTTGTCAATCAGTACGGCGTTGACAACCTTGAAATCGGCAGCATGATCGCATGGGCCATGGAGCTCTTCGAACTGGGAATTATTACCACAAAGGAGACCGACGGCCTCGATCTGCGGTTCGGCAATGACGAAGCGCTTCTGGAGATGGTGCATCGCATTTGTCTTCGCAAAGGCTGGCTGGGCGATGTCCTCGCCGAGGGAGGCATCCCCGCGTCCGAGAAAATCGGCAAGAATTCTTTTGATTACCTTATACAGGTGAAGGGCATGAACAACCTCCACTCTGATGAGCGCGGCACGCCGGGACTTGCTCTCAACATTGCCACCGCTTCACGCGGATCCGACCATCTTCGTAGCCGGCCGGCGATTGACCTGTACCATCTGCCCGAAAAGGTTATGCGTAAGATTTACAGCAGTCCGGTTCCCTACGACGGCCCTTTAAGCTCTGAACATACCGACTATGAAGGCAAGCCATGGCAGGTCTTCTGGCATCAAAACTGCTACATGGCCGTTGATTGCCTTGGAATATGCAAATACCACACCGTATTTCTGGGCGCTACCCTCCCCAATTTTGAGGACTGGCCGAAGGTGATCTATTACAACACAGGTCTTGAATTTACGCCTGTAGAGCTTTGGGAAATTGCCGAACGGTGCAACAATCTCGAACGGTTATTCAATTTAAGAGAGGGTTTGACGCGAAACGATCTGAAAAAAGGGGATATGCTCAATCACCGCTATTTTGATGAGCCTACGCGGCGCGGGGCTCCCGATGTTGTCGGTCGGACAATCGATCGTCAAAAATTCAACAAAATGGTGGATGAATTCTATAGCCATTGCGGTTGGGACAAAAAAGGCGTGCCGACATCCGAGACCATGCAACGACTCGGCCTTAACCAGGAACCATCACACCTGTTATAGATTTAAGAGAGGAAAATACAATGGAGAAAGTTCTGACTGTAGATTATCAGAAGTGCACCGGTTGCCGTCTGTGCGAACTGGTATGTTCTGTAATGCATGACGGGATATCGAATCCTGCCAGAAGCAGAATCAAAGTTGTCAAATGGGAAGAAGAAGGCCATTACGTGCCTATGATCTGCCAGCAGTGTGAAGATGCGCCGTGTAAAAATGTCTGTCCTGTAGGAGCCATATCGCGAGATGTGGATTATGGTTTCCTGACCATAGATCACACCCTGTGCATCGGTTGCCGTTCCTGTGTGAGCGTCTGCCCGTTCGGAGCCATGAATTATAACCAGGTCGACAAAAAGGTATTTAAATGTGATCTGTGCGGCGGGCAACCACAATGCGTCCGTTTCTGTGACATGAAAGCGGTTGATTTTGTTGCGGCAGACAACATGACCACTATAAAGAAACGCAATGCCGCAACCCGCCTTTTCGCCTCACAAAAACATGCGGCGGTGATTCAGGATCAAATATAACCACCCGGGTAGACAGGCTGAGGCATTTCCTGCCTTCAGCCTGTCTATGAGAAATAACAATGGAAATTAACACTATCGAATTGCTTTCTGTCGGTATAGACGTTGGCAGTTCAACGACTCATCTTGTTTTTTCGAATCTTGTATTATTAAGGGACGAGAAGACTTCCTCCCGCCGTTTCCGGATTGAAAAAAGGGACATTATCTATGAGGGGAGAATCATAGATACGCCTTTACTGGATAATGATACAATTGATCTCAATAAATTAACCGGCTTTGTGAAGGAAGAATGTGAGCGGGCGGGAATCGATCCTGCCGATATTCAGACAGGAGCGGTCATCGTAACCGGAGAGACGGCCAGAAAGCATAATGCAAAACAGATAGCAGAAGCTTTATCCAAAGATGCCGGAAAATTTGTCGCGGCAACGGCAGGCCCCAACTTCGAAAGCCTTCTCGCTGCAATGGGTTCGGGAGCAACCGCCAGGTCAAAAGATACCGGCAGAACCATACTGTCGTGCGACATAGGAGGCGGGACATCCAACCTGGCAATATCAATAAATGGCGAGGTCGTCTCTACAAGCTGCATATCTGTCGGAGGCAGGTTGCTTGCAGTAAATTCCGAAGGAGAAATATCAAGGCTATCCGAACCCGCCCGGAAAGTTATGGAACATATCGGATTGAATTACAAAACCGGAGACCGGATTCCAAAAAAAGATATTGAAAAAATTGCATCGGAATTGGCCGGAGCGTTAATAGAGGTAATGACCGGCCCGGCGAATTCATTTCTGGCCAGGCAGTTGATGGTGACAGAAAGTTTGGATTTTCCGGGCACAATAGATGAATATTCATTTTCAGGAGGTGTGGCTGAGTTTATCTATGGAGCTACAGGCAATTACGGCGATATGGGAGAAATTCTTTCAGACAAAATAATCGCTTTGATGCCGGAACTAAAGGCTCCGGTTGTTGAATCGGTCAATAAAATCAGGGCAACGGTCATAGGCGCCGGTGCCTATTCCCTGTCAATATCGGGTTCCTCGGGATTTATGGATGACAAAATATCATTTCCGATTAGAAATGTCCCGGTACTCAGGGTTGACGTGGAAAACTCAAGGTTAAGCATGGAGCATGTGGCATCGCAGGTAAAAAACGCGTTCCGGAGATTTGATTTGATCGAGGGCGAGGATATCGTAGCTTTATATTTCAAGGACCCTGTCAGGGTTTCTTATCCGAAGCTGGAATTGTTCGCAACATCCATCGAAGCCGCTCTCCACAATTCAATTGCAAAGAAAATGCCTGTTATTCTCATTTTTGAAAAAGATATCGCGTGCAGCGTGGGAAACGTTATCCGGCGGGAAACCCGGATGAAAACCAATCTGCTCTCGCTCGACGAATTAACTCTGAAAGATGGGGATTGGATCGATATCAGCGCACCACTGATAGGCTGCCAGGTTTTCCCCGTAACCGTAAAATCTCTTGTTTTCAATATGAACTGAAACGGCGGGCGCACTCCCCGCCGAAGGTTCGCCGCGTCGGACTTGAGGCCGGATTGTAACCATTGCGGTCAACTGTAAAAAAAGGAAGTGTCATGAGCATTAAGGTGAGCATCCACAAAACCCACCGGCATTTAACCGGCGGTCTTGAAACCGTCGATGTGAAAGGTCAAACAGTCGGGGATTGTTTAAAAGATCTGATTGAACGTTATCCGGAGATGGGTAAAGTGCTTTTTAAGCCGGGCGGGAAACTGCATCCTCTCATCGAAATTTACCTGAATACGAAAAGCACCTATCCGGACGAGCTTAAGAAGCCGGTTAAGGCCGGGGATGAAATATACATAACATTGATGCTGGCCGGTGGATAAGCAGCTATCATGCAGAAAAAAAGGCGGACTTTTCATGCTTAAAAAAACTTCTGGAACCAGCGGACCTGGCTATAAGGCTCCGGCAGTACACAAGATTTTCCAACTGCTGCGGGTCGTGGCTGAATCGCCCGAGATGCTCGGACAGACCGAGCTCGTACAGAAACTTGGATACAGCAAAAGCACGACTCATGGCCTTATTCATGCGCTGTTGAGGGAAGACGCTCTGGCCCAGGAACCTAATGGCCGCAGATTTTACCTTGGTTCGGCGGTCACAGATCTGGCCTTTGCAAACTGGAACTATCTTAAGATGGCTGAAATAACCCAGCCATTCATCAACGAAATAAGGGGACAAATCGGCGAAACCGTATTTTTGGGCGGGTTAATCCGCAAACGCGTCCTGATTATGACTTCTGCCGAGGCCGAAGTACCGATAAAAATTTCAGCGCCGGCCGGGACCACCATCCCGCTTTTTGCCGGTGCGGTCGGCAAGGTGTTTCTTGCCGGGATCAGTACTGATCAGGTTAAACAGATGATCAGGGAAAAGGGGCTTCCCCGCTACACTCCCGGCACGATCGTCGATGAAGGGGAATATTTGGCCGAACTGGATCGGGTTCGGGATCAGGGCTATGCGATCGATGAGGAAGAGTATATCCCCGGCATAAAGGCCGTCGCCGTTGCTCTGAACAACAGGAAGGGCCCGTCCCTTGCTGTCTGGGTGGTGGGCATATCCAATGCCATGGGCTCTGCAAAAATTCAGCAGGTAATCGACGTGATTCTCAACACCACAAAAAAACTTCGTCTTGCACTGGAAGACTCACAATAATTATTAACCCTTCCTTCTTCTTCGCGGGGTCCTCGCTTCAGCTATTTTCCGGTACTTTTCTCTCATGCCCGGAAGAACGGCAAAAACATAAACAATCGCAAGTACCAGAAGCCCTAAAATAAAGAAAAGGGCTATTCTCTGGTCGAGCACATCCTGGGGTTTAACCGGCCCGAAAAGGATAAAACCTCCCACAATTCCATAAACAATTATAACGATGACGGGGAAAAAGATGCCGCCTTTTATTTTAAAGTCCCTTTTCCTGTCCGGCTCGGTGTATCTCAGCCTTATTACGCAAAGCGCTATTACGATATATATCATGCACTCCACCGCAGCTATTATAAGGATCATGCACAGGATGTAATGGGTGATGAAACCAAACGCGGTAACGGCAACACAATAAAGCATTACTACAACCATTGCAACCCACGGCGTTGCATAATCCGAATGAAGCCTTGCCATAAATTTCGGGAGCGACCAGTCTCTTGCCATGGCATATAAAAAACGCGACGAAGTCATCAGGCCGGCATTGATTGATGTCAGGGAGGCAAGAAGAGCCATGACTATCATTAAATAAAGGCCGAAACCCCCGAGAAGTCTTTTCCCGTAAAGAATGTGTGGAATAGGAAGTCCCTCAGGTTTAAGAACCCACGCGAGTTCCTCCTTGCTTAAAACGGAAGTCATTGCCATTGAGAACAGGGCGTAAGTTACCGTCAAAAGGCCAAGAGCAAGCATCATGCCCTTGGGGATTATTTTTACGTCTGTTACTTCTTCCGACATGGTAATAACCCATTCGAAAGCTATAAAGCCTGACATTCCGATAGCAACAGCCTGAATGAAGCCGTCTAAAGAACCTATTTCAAACGGATTTATGATATGAAAATCAATCCTGTAAAAACCATAAACCGATACCGCTATGAGGCCGAAGAACATTGAGTACGCTATTATATCCTGGGTAGTTCCGGCTATTTTAATTCCTCTCAGATTCAAATAGAAGAGGATTATGCCGAATACAACAGCGAACAATAACGGATTAATCTGCGGGAAGCCCTGAGAAATGCCCTGGGAAAGGATATATATTTCGGCTCCTATAATCGAAAGCTGCCCCAGGACATAAACGCCAGAAATTATTATGGCTGCTTTTTCCCCGAAGGCTTTTTCTATAAAAAGTTTTATGCCTGCGGCTGTTGGAAACATCGAATTGAGCTCGGCAAAACATGAACCTGCAAGGACAGCCATGATTCCGGCAGTCAGTATAGCTATCCAGGAGGAATTTCCGGTAAGATAGCTCGCAAGTTCGATGAAAGAGAGATACGTAACAGTCGCAAGAGCCATTCCGGCTCCTGTTGAAACAACGGTTCTCAAACCGACAGCGCGTCTTAATTCGGTCATATTGTTTTAACCTTTTTTACTCTTGCGTTCAGATTCCTGAGCCCTTATTTCCTTCAGCGATTTCTCAAACGCCTCAACAACAAAATCAACTTCCTCTTCTGTTATCACAAGGGACGGCATTATTCTTATAATCCGCGGATTGTTAAAGGTGTATATTGAAATAACGCCGTTTTTCTTAAGAAGACTTGCCATTCTCGGGCCAATACTCTCTTCCGGAAATTCGATGCCGAGCATGAGCCCTTTCCCGCGCACATCCACAACAAGCTCGCCATAGGTTATTTTCAGGGAAGAAAGCCCTTCCATGAATCTTTTCCCCATTTTTGCCGCACGCTCCGGAAGATTGTTCTTTTCAATGAATTCTATTGTCGCGAGAGCCACGAGACAGGCAAGGGAAGTTCCCCCGAATGAGTTTATAATAATGAACGGATGCGCGATAAGAAAATCGCTGATCTCTTCCGTAAATACGGCACAAGATATAGGGTAAAGCCCTCCCGACATTGATTTTGCCAGCACCATGATATCAGGCACAACGCCGCTGTGTTCAGCGCAAAACATTTTGCCTGTCCGACCGAAACCTGTCTGGACTTCATCAAAAATCAGAAGAATTTCATTATCGGTGCATAGCTTCCTTAACCCGGACAGATAGGAATCATCGGCAGGCCTGATTCCTCCTTCCCCCTGAACAGGCTCAAGAAGAACTGCTGCGGTATCTTTCGTAATGGCGGCTTTAACCGCGTTTATATCGTTGAAGGTGACATGTGTGTAACCAGGTGCCAGAGGAGCAAAGGGTTTTTTATATACTTCCCGCCCGGTTGCCGGAAGGGCAAAACCGGTAACCCCGTGGTATCCGTTTTCCATGCAGATAATCTCTGTTTTTCCTGTGTGCCCCCTTGCAAGCTTGACGGCTACTTCAACAGCCTCACCGCCGCCGCAGCAAAAAAGGGAATATTTAAGATTTCCGGGTGTTATTTCCGCAAGTTTTTTGGCAAGAAGGCCTCTTTCCCTGATAATGCTTATCCAGCCTCCCATATCATAAACATCGAGGGCCTTTTTCAAAGCATCCGTTATTTCACGATTATGTCTCCCGACATTGAAAATTCCGGCTCCGGTTACGCAATCTATATACTTGTCGCCTGTGACATCCCAGACGCTAGCCCCTTCCCTTCTGCCTTCAATAATATCAAGGCCGGCGTTTTTGAACATTCTGAGCACAAAAGGATTGAGGTATTCCCTGTAATTTGTCTCAGTCTCCTTCCTGATTTTTTCGGGATCTTTTTCGGAAAGGATATCATCAATAACGGACATTTTCTCAGACCTCCGGCCAGATAATGGCTGTAATGGCATCGATTCTCATGATGTCTTCCTGGGTTCCCTTCACTTTTATTTCTCCCTTAAGATACATTTGTGTCGGGTTGATATCTCCCCAGAACATGTTGCAGAGTGTTTCACTTTCCCCCTCAATTATCACATCAGGAGTTCCGGCAGCGCTGCTTTCGTTGCTGATAATTTCTCCCTCCTTAACCGTCATTGTAAATTTATCGCCCGTGTCAAAAGCGACATAATGGAGCACCTTGGTCCAGTCCCGCTGCATTCTCCTCAGGCGTTTATTGCTGTTGCACTGCTCTTTGAAGTCAGCCAGAGCTTCCATTATCTCATCGGATGTAGCCATTTAAAACCTCCTTTAATATTTTTCTATTCCACCCTGTTGGATGATAGCTGCCATCGATTTATCAAGCGCATCAATAACGAAATCGACTTCATCCGGCTGAATCACCAGAACAGGCATGAGCCTCATAACGGACGGCTCATTGCCTGTGTATATCGCCATGACACCATTCTGCGCAAGTTGATAACTCATCCGTGGTCCTATCGAGTCGTTAGTATACTGAAGCCCCATCATGAGGCCTTTCCTCCGCACCTCAAGAAGAAGATTAGGATATTTTTTCAACAGCACGTCAAAACCTTTCTGGAACCTCTCACCCATGGCGGCGGCATGCTCCGGAATCCTGTTATTAACAAGGAAATCGATTACCGCCATCCCGACTATGCACCCCAGATCGGAGCCCCCGAAGGTCGAAAGATGGACAAAGGGATGAGTGACGAGAAAGTCATTCAGTTCCTCCCGGTATATCGTGGCTGATATCGGGAACAGATTTCCGCCAAGCGATTTTGCGACGGTCATTATGTCCGGAACAACTCCCGAATATTCACAGGCGAACATCTTCCCGGTGCGCCCGAATCCTGTCTGGATTTCGTCAAATATCATGAGAATTTCCCGCTCGTCGCAGAGCTTCCTTAACCCTTGCAGATATTCATCCGTGGCCGGATGTATTCCACCCTCCCCCTGGACCGGTTCAAGAATAATTGCGGCCGTATCATCTGTCATCGCCCCCTTGGCGGCTTTCAGATCGTTGAATGGAACAAATTTGAATCCGGGCACCATCGGGTAAAACGGCTTTTTGTATGCGTCCCTTCCTATGGCTGCAAGAGAAAATCCGGTATGGCCGTGATAGGCCTTGAGTGTTGAAATAATCTCAGTCTTCATCATGAAACCGCGGGCAAGTTTTATCGCAAAATCGTTTGCCTCCCCTCCGCCCACGCCGAACATGACATACTGCAGGTCACCCGGGGCTATTCCGGCAAGCTTTTTTGCAAGATCGGCCTTCTGCTTGCTGCATAGAAGAAATACGCCGAGATCATATTCATCGAGGGCTTTTTTCAGGGCGGAAACTATCTCGGGATTCCTTCTCCCGACATTAAAAGATCCTGCGGATGTTATGCAGTCAATGTATCTTTTCCCTGTGATATCCCATACGCACGCTCCATTGCGCTTTCCCTCAATGATATCGAGTCCCGCATTCTTCAGCACCCTTGCTTTCTGGGGATTAACATACTTGGAAAAGTCGGCCAAAGCCTGTTTTTTGATTTCCTCTGCACTTCCAGTCATGGCAACCTCCTGCATAATCAATGTTACATATTAAATTATAGTATGTTGGAACGAAAGAAGTTCTGAAATTCTTAATTAAATCATTTTCTTCAGCTTTGCAACTGTCACTTTTGATGCTTTTATTTTAGAGTTGATGCACCAGGGGCTCTACGTCATATAATTGTCCGCGAAATCGAGTTGGCCAGGAATTCCTTGACATACAAGACCGCAATTTTTATAGTGCAATCATGAACGAGTAATATCTTATTAATAGGCGTTCGGAAGTCGATTCAGGAAGGCGTCGCGCTGCTAAATGCGATTCAGGACGCCCACGCGGCCAAAGAAGTGCCGGTAGCGTGAGTTATTGCGAAAGGCTTACCTATGAAAAAGAACAGCTTGATATCTGTTGCCGTGATCATTCTGCTCGGCGGTGGTATTGCAGCTTACTTCTATTGGCAGCACACCCAACCGAAACCCGAACCAGCATACGTGCAGCCCCCGATTCCTGCTACGGCACCTAACCCGGTGGTACAGCAGGTTATCGAGGCACCTTTGGCGCAACCCGCCCTACCTAAGTTATCCGAGAGCGACAGCTTCATGCTGGGCACTCTATCCGGCCTGGTGGGCAATAACTCGTTGATGAGCCTGTTCCATACCAAGCGGATCATCCACAACATCGTCGCCACCATCGACAACCTGCCGCGCAGGAGCGCGCCGATCAGCGTGATGCCGGTCAAGCGGGTGCACGGTAAGTTCATTACTGAAGGCCCCGAAAAAGACAAAACCATCAGCCCGAAAAATGGTGCGCGCTATTCGGCTTATATGAAAATCGCCGGGTTAATCGATGCGCAGAGGCTGGTGGATGCTTACGTGCGCCTTTATCCGCTGTTCCAGCAGGCATACGAAGAACTCGGCTATCCGAATAAATATTTTAACGACCGCCTGCTGGTGGCGCTTGATGACCTGCTGGCTGCCCCCGACCTCAATGAGCCCGTCAAGCTCATTCAGCCCAGTGTTTTTTATTTGTATGCCGATCCCGATCTGGAAGTGCGCTCAGCCGGGCAGAAAATCCTAATGCGGATGGGCAGCAAAAACGAAGCAAAAATCAAAGCCAAGCTGCGCGAGATAAAACAGCAAGTGACGCTCCACATGCACGACAAGAAGGTGGATAGTACCAAATGATTTAACCGCTTTTGTATTTTCATCACAGTAATAAGAAAGATATGGATGACGTCCCCAACGATCGCCTCCTGCCTTTTTTTGACATCGTATTTAAAGGAGAATGGTATGAAACATGATGCATGGAATCCGGGAACACTTTTGGAGACATCCGGGGGATATTGGAAAACCTGCGCCCTTCATGCCGCAGTACAACTGGATGTATTTACGGTGATAGAAGAACAGCTGCTTTCAGCAGAGGCTGTTGCTGTAAAACTTCAGGCGGATCCCAGAGCAGTGGCCATGCTGCTGAATGCCCTGACCGCCATGAATCTTCTGGAGAAATCAGGCAACTGCTATGCCAATAAACCTGAGACCAGGGTTTTTCTTTCCAAATCGTCTCCCGGCTACATCGGGTATATCATCAAACATCATCACCATCTGGTGGAGTCCTGGAGTCAGCTCGATCAGGCCGTTCTGAACGGCAATCCGGTTCGAACCCGGGCGACGCACAGCAGCAACGATGCCCGGGAAAGCTTTCTCATGGGAATGTTCAACATGGCCATGATGATGGCGCCAAGAATCGTTCCCAAAATTGATCTTTCAAACCGCAGATCATTTCTGGATCTGGGGGGAGGCCCTGGAACCTATGCCATTCAATTCTGTTTGAATAACAAGGATTTGCAGGCTGTAGTGTTCGATCTTCCGACCACCCGGCCTTTTGCTGAAACCACCATCGGGAGATTCGGCCTTTCAGATAAAATCCGGTTTCAGGCCGGCAGTTATCTGGAGGACCCAGTTGAAGGACGCTATGATGTGGCCTGGCTTTCCCATATCCTGCACGGAGAAGGACCTGAAGAGTGTCAAAGAATCATCCAAAAGGCGGTTTCCGCCCTTTCTCCCGGAGGCTTGATCCTGATCCACGAATTTATCCTCAACAATGAGATGAGCGGGCCGCTGTTTCCGGCCCTTTTTTCGCTGAATATGCTTTTGGGCACCTCATCCGGCCAGGCCTATTCCGAGCAGCAGCTCAGCGACATGCTCTCCGGCGCCAGAGTCCGGAATATTCACCGGATTCCCATTGACAGTCCGAACGACTCCGGCATCATCGCCGGAATTGTATGATCAAAGGACGCTAGGCATGATACTCGTAGTTAATGCACTGTCAGCTCTTCATCATATCATTATCCGGGAAATCGAGCGGACCAGCGTAATCTTCCCCGATAGGCGAGAACTTATGATGGTCACCACGGGATACTCCACGGCAGACCGGACCATTTCTTCTGCGATGTCTCGAGTAATCATGGTGTGATGACAATGCGTGGTTGTGCAAAAAGCAAGTTAAAAGTCTGTTTTGCACAACCACTAAAGGACAAGGCTTCTGCCGCCTGCTTAAACTCCCGTTTAATATTGACTTACAAGCCGATTAATGCGACATGTTGAGAAATGAAAGACAAGTCCTTATCTTAAACTTGAGGAGGTTTTGTCATGCTCGATTTTACCCTCACACCAGAACAGTCAGATCTGAGACAAAAAGCCCGCGAATTTGCTTTAAAAAATGTCCTGCCCATTGCCGCATATTATGACGAGATTGACGAGACACCCATATCGGTTATAAGCAAGGCATATGAAGCCGGTCTCATAAACGGCCAAATCCCGAAGAAATACGGGGGAATGGGATATGGCATAACAGAAGGGGTGATCCTTGTTGAAGAGATTGCCGCAGCATGTCCGGGAATGGCAACCTCCATATTTGATAATGCCCTCGGCATGGAACCTCTGATACTCTGTGCAAACAACAAGGCAAAAAAGAAATATCTTTCTCTCTTCGCCAAACAATTTAAACTGATCGGTTTTGCCACATCCGAACCCATGATGGGTTCCGATGTTTCAGGCATCCGGTGCACGGCAACCAAGGATGGGGATGATTACATATTAAATGGAACAAAATACTGGGTGACCAACGGAGGAATTGCAGATTATTTTTCGATTTTTGCAACTGTTGATCCGAAATCCCAGCATAAGGGAATCTGTGCCTTTCTTGTCGAAAAAAACTGGGATGGCGTAACAATAGGAGCAACAATCCCCAAACTCGGACAGCGATGCTCCAATACGGCCGGAATCAATTTTAAGAATGTTCGCGTCCCGAAGGAAAATATGCTGGCTGCGCCGGGTGAGGGATTCATGCTGGCAATGAACACCTTTTCCAGAACACGGCCGGCAATCGGAGCTTTTGCGGTTGGCGCCGCCCGTTCTGCCATGGAGTACGCCATCAGTTATGCAAAAAAACGCCGCGCCTTCGGTACGAACTTATCCAATTTTCAGGCTATCCAGTTTAAACTGGCTGAAATGTATCAAAAAGTTGAAACATCTAGGCTCCTGGTCTGGAAGGCGGCATGGGAAGCAGACAAGGGAATGGATCCCACCATATCCGCTTCCATAGCCAAGCTCTATGCCACGGAAGCGGCGCTCGAAGTGGTTAATGAGTCTTTACAGATATTTGGCGGGTACGGATATACGAAAATGTATCCCGTTGAAAAACTGTACCGTGACATCCGGCTGTATAAAATTTATGAAGGCACCAGCGAAATTCAGCGGATGATTGTCTCAGGCCATGTCCTGGCCGGCTACCAGTCGGTGATGCCTTCTTTGGAGGATCTCCCGATTCACCGGGAAAAAGATCCTCTTGCGGTAAAAGCTACAAAAAAATCGACTGCGTGGCGATGCCCGATTTGCGGCTATATTCATTACGGCAAGGAAGCCCCGGATGAATGTCCTTATTGTTTTTTCCAGAAAACGTCGTTTAAGAAAATGACATGAGGTTGGCAATATATACCTGTAAAAAGTGCGGTTCCCCTCTCTGAAGAAGTAGGCCTCCCGGATCTCAGCTTCTCTGCAAGCAATGTTTGACGGCTTCGCAAAAAGTTAGAATTTGCTCTCTCATGTCATTCCCGCAAAAGCGGGGCACATAGTGAAGCACGCGCGCTATCCGGTCTTTTCAAGTAGTTCACAACTTTCGTTTTCACAGGAGTGACGACTTTGAGACTTTTTACAAGAGGAAACGATACCCAGGCCATGAAAAAGACCGTTGCTCAGATCACCTTGCTGCTCCTGCTTCTTGCCTTCTGTATCATGGCTGTTCTGCTTGTGCGGCACGTACTTCAACTCCCGTTCGGACCGACCAATGACAATCTGCACAAAAAAGGCTCCGCTTTTACACTCGACAGGTTCATCCCGGCCGGCACCTATATAGACAGTTCCATGACCATTCAGGATGTAATTGCCATCCGCTTTAAACAGGAAACTTCCCTTTTCAAGACTGCAATCCGGGCCATTGCAGATTTGATTCCCTTACGGTATCGCCTGATTCTTGATTTAATGCAGTTCTTATTCTGGACCTTCCTGTGGATGACCTTTTTCAGGGTATTCACCTTCATGGGATATGGCAGGGCATTGCGGACCAGCCTTCTCACGGGTGGTATCATTTATTATTACATGCCCGATTTATCACCGGGAAAGATGGACGATGCTCTTTTTCTGAGCATTCCGATCCTGATCATTCTGATTAGGGGATACTTTTTCCGGAAGAAGAAGTTGCAAGCCTCAAGAAAGGAAGAAGTCAGAATAAATAAGTAGTTTCAAGTTTCAAAGCTGCAAGCTTCACATTCTCCCTTGTCATCTTTTATTCTGTATAGTGCCATATTATCAATAACACACGAAAAACAATTGAATTTTCAATCGAAATTCCTTGACAGAAAGAGCCCATACAATTATAGCGGTTCTCAAAATAACATTCCGATTGGAGATCATTAAATAGTTTGGGCATGGGTGCGTATGCGAACCGCAGAAATAATTCCATGCCCTTCGTCAACGGCGGCATATCCGCATCCAT
>JAHJJB010000279.1 GCA_018823005.1 Pseudomonadota bacterium
GATATTCGAATATCAACATCGATTCCTGCCATTGGGTCAACAGGTGGAAACACCCCTAGCATCACGCCTTCTTCCCACATGGCGGTAAAGAGTTTCAGTGACTGTGCGTAAGTGAGGCGCCCCTGGCCGCTTATAAAATTGCATTCAAATTTTCTAAGTATTTCCACATCATTGATCATGGGATAAATATACCAGAGTCTTTACGGCATGTCACGCTGTTTTCCCGGACCGCCAGCTTAAGTCAAAGCAACCCGGCAGAAAACATTCATATAATAAATTTCTGCTTTTGATAAATAAGTTTGTAAGTTTAATCCCCCTAATGCGCCGACAACTTGAAACATCTAAATTGAGGAGTTCTCAGCAAGCCTTTCCCTCACCCACATTCTGACAAGTGTTGACATACCAAGGCCTTTATTATCCGCAACTTCTTTCAGCTCGGCAAGGGTTGATTCATCGAGACGCAATGTCAGAACCCGCTCTTTTCGGAATGATAAACCTTCCGGTCCGGGCAGGAAATTTTTTAAGATCTTTCCTGTTTTCATGGGTTCATCAGTGTATGTGATTTTCTTTGTCATAAATCTTCTTCCCCTTTTTCCAGTATCCTGCTCCAATGATCCGGATTATGCCTTCTCTATCAGTAAAGCGAGCCGTCATGATGCCGCTTTTTACCTTGCCAAAGCAGAAAAAACGGCCTTCATCCTTGCCGTGATCCAAGTCTTCGATGATAATACGCTGGGGATCGGCGAAGGCGTATTATTGGGCTTCATAGAAAGAAACTCCATGTTTTGTGCATTCTTGAAGTCATCCCATTCAAAATCCGGTGGTTTCATGGTGCTAATGTAATACGAATGCATGCTATTGTCAATCGGGAAAAAGGGCAGGGGGTAAAGGAAAAATGACGAGTGATACGTCGTGGCGGATTACTATTTACCTGTTACAATTAAGCTTTTAATTCAACAAGGTTTTTAGTTAGGATTTCGTAGTTACCGAAAATCCACCTACCAATTGGCAGATCTGAGACCTCGGGCAAATAATTGATAATTAGAAAGCCAATAGCGGAAAGCAGGAGAGCAAACTTCGATATTCGCGATTGTTACCGATTTTGGCTCAAGGCTGTTTTCGGTAATTAACCTCTCGCAGGGGGAACAGAAATAAAAAGGCAAAGCCATTTCTGACCCTGCCTTTTTATTATTGTGAGTTTTCAATAACCTTAATCTACTTCTTAAATCTCCTGATTCCAGCTACACCTAAAAGACCGAGACCCAAGAGCAGCATGGTGGTCGGTTCGGGAACGGGCGTATAGTTGATGGTTAGGTCCGATTGATTGATGTAAAAATCCCCCCATACAGATGCTATAGTTACCTGGAAGATACCGTCTGCCAGAAAATCCACATTTACGTCATAAGGATAAAGTCCTGTATCCACTGAACCAAAATCCCATTGACCACTTTCAGTCCAGCCTATACCAATATCCCAAGTAAGAGGATTCAATCTGTCTCTTTCATCATCTGTAAATGAAATCAATAAGGTTGCTGAATTGATTATGGCTGCAGGTGGAATGAACGTGAACTGATGATTCCAAGTGACATAGTCACTAGTCCAATTCAAGTAGTTAACATTTCCCCATCCATGTGAAACATAGTCTTCAGATGCAATCGTTCCAGTAGCAGTAAACACCGTTGTGTCCGTCAGGATATCAGCACTTGCCACACCTGCTATACAAAAAACCAAAATCAACGTTAAAAGAATTTTTTTCATTTTTCACCTCCATATTTAAGGGGGTTATTGTTTATAATTACGACTGAATTCCTTCTTACAGGAATATGTGCAAATATCATGCTGCATACTACTACTATATATTTTAATTGATAATAGAATTATATAACATATCGATATTGTTTAAGTTTGATTGATTTATTTTTTTCATACAAAATTTCCAATTTCCCTATTGTTGAATACTTCTTTTTAACTTTGTAAAGAAAACCGACGAAAATTGGGTCAAAAATAAAGCCTGTGAAGCTTAAGTTAAAAAAAAATTCTTCCATATTAATTGGTTACAACGATAACTGCTGCAAAATGAATTTGTAAGGTATCCCGACGGTGGGTACGAGGCGTGAAGCATGAGGCGAAAGGAGAGAGGGGCATAAATAGGGGTAAGGGAAAGTGACGGGTAAAAAAGAGGGGATGGGGTCGAGGGTTTAGGGGCGAGGAGAATCCTGATTCCTGATATAAACCGGACGATCCCGGCTTAAATATCCACTATCAAATATAAAAACCTCTGCCATGCACGCTCTGCCGAAAGTCCTTATAGCTCCACCTTGTAGAATATTGATCTATATCATCAGCGTCATTTGCAGCGCGTTCTCCACATCAACCATGCAATGGTCGGGCATTTTCCCCGCAAGATCGGGCTGTTGGGTAACCGGGTCCATGAACCGGGAGTGATCGAGGGATCGTATCTGAAAGCACAGAAAAACCGTATCCAAAGGAAGACCGGTTTCATCGGCCGTCACGCGCACGTTGGTGGGGTAATCCCGCTGAACATTGTGTGCGTCTGTGCCCACCACGACGGTAACCATGAGAGGTTGACTGTTGATCGCATCATTAGAGATGACCAGAACAGGACGATAGCCGGTCTGTTCGCGATCATGAGACGGATTCAGATTGACGAAGTAGATATGGCCCCGTTTAATCATCGGTTAACCCGTCAGATTCTGCACGGGTAAATTCCGCTGATATATCGGTCAGTACGAAACGGATATCCGGATTGGCTGCCATCTGGACCATTTCTTTTTCAAAAAATTCTTTTTTTTCTGGCGCTGTAATCGCGTAAGGCCGTTATAACCAAGCGGTTGAAATTATCCTCCAGACCCGGCGGCGCCACCCGATGAATTTCCTCTATCAGTTTACGGGGTACCGCGACACTGCGACGGACGGTTTTAGTCTAGGATGTTTTTTGTGATTTCATTTCACACTTTCTTTCACACATAACATGCACCTCTTGGTGTGTTGTGTGTGACAAGAAAAAAATTTAAAAGGTTCATTCGAAAACTTTCAACAGCAACAGTTTTTTCAGCGTTTCATATACATCTGATTTTGAGCCTTCTTTCCATATTTAAGTAACTGTTATGCCAATTGCTTGACAAATGCCTGTTAAGAGCTTAAAGTAAAGACAGTTAAAAATGTTCTTTTACAATTCGGGGGCGAAACGGCTTCGACGGGGATAAAGAAGCTTAGGCTGCATACCGAGCGCCTGTCGGCTCGTAAAAAAGACGGGAAATAAACATAATCGCAGACGATTATAACTACGCACTGGCCGCTTAAGGCCAGCGTCCTGTCCGGTTTTTTCCTGCGGACCTGATAAGGACGTCGACTAGCAGGATAGATGGATCTTACCACCTGTTATGAGACATCGAACCAAAAACAGGGTAGCTGGTTCAGGCATCCCGCCTGAAGGAGTCCGGAATCAGCGATATATAAATTTCAGGACAAGTATGTAGATGCCTGTGCGGAAGATTTTCGGACGCGGGTTCAACTCCCGCCGCCTCCACCATTTTTATTCAATGTTTTCA
>JAHJJB010000028.1 GCA_018823005.1 Pseudomonadota bacterium
ACAGAAATAAATGGCTGACTTATCCCTTTCAGGCAATCTGAATTTTTTGAATCTTGGCGAGCTGCTTCAGATTTTTGGAACAAACGCAAGCACCGGTGTTTTGATCATAAAAAGCAAGTATTCTGAAGAACCGGGGCGTATGTACTTTGTTAAAGGAAACCTTTTTAATGCTGAAGCCGGTTCCAAAGAAGGTCTTGATGCCGCACTTGCTCTTTTCGGATGGACTGAAGGTACGTTTGAATTCCGAATGGAGAATGTAAAAGCAAAGAATGTAATTCAAAAAAGCAGAATGGAAATTACATTAGATGCATTAAGACTTCTTGATGACGGCCAAATAGAGAAGCTGGGACCGGTTACATATGCAAAAACATTTGATGAGAGTTCCGAAGAGGATTCCCTGATGCCTGTAATCAGAGGTCCTCTGGTTGATTATACCTATGTAGTTGAAGAAGAAGAGTACCATGATGGCGACAAAATAGTCACGGAAGGGAAATATGGTAACTGGATATGGGTCATTCTTGAAGGAAAAGTTGAAATTGTTAAAGAGACTCAGGAAGGACCGCGCAAAATAATAAGGTTGACCGTCGGTTCGTTCGTTGGAACCCTGTCAACAACAATGCCCGGTCAATTTAATATGCGGACTGCTTCGGTTTTTGCTGTAGGTTCAGTACAATTAGGCCTTCTTGATTCCCAAAGGCTATACAGCGAGTACATAAAATTGTCGCCTCAATTTAAAGAAATAATCTTAAGCCTTGGTAACCGCATGAAGCAAGTTACAGGCATGATTGTTGATGTTAGTTCAAAAAATATAAATGTTAAAGCGTTCTTAAAGGGTAAAAAGATTCTTGTTGAACAAGGTTCAAGTGATGACGGAGTTTCCTCGATTACTGATGGGGAAGCAGCGATAGTCCGTACTACAAAAAACGGGTATCTTCCACTGATGAATCTTTCTGCCGGAGATTTATTGGGACATATTCCCTTTCTTGATACCGGACATGAACCGCATTCAGCATCCGTTTTTGTTTCCAAAGATTTCAATGCAAGGAAAATCGATACGGGAGACATCCAGAAAGAATATGATCAGCTTTCATTAACCTTTAAGAATATGCTCGAAAACATGGGGAATTGTATTTCTGCAACAACAATGATTGTCAGCGAGTTACATAGACAATCTTTTATATCCAGGTAATTTTATAAGTATTCGAGGGTTCCGGGATTGAAGTGAAATAAGGTCGTCTTTATCAGATAAGGATGGGAAGCATGGTAGGCGAAAAAAGAAAACATCAGAGAATAGCATCGCTTAATCTTTTGCATATTGAAGTTTATAAAGATGACAATCTAGTCAAACAGGGGGCGGGAAGGACTTTGAATATTTCAGAGGCCGGAATTCTGCTTGAAATTCACTTTCCGATTGATGCAGAGAATGTTGTCATTCAGCTGACAATCGGCCTTAAAGAAGATTTACTCGAAATCAAAGGTAAATCCGTCAGATATTTACAGACTGAAAACGGAAAATATGAGATCGGAATTGTGTTTGATGAAATTACAAATAAGATAACTGATAAAATTTTAAAGGAATATATTGAAGTATTTACAGCCGGAAAGTCCGATATATCACCTGCTGAATAAGTAAAAACACCTTGTTTTTGTTCGAAAACTCCAACTTGTATCATGAAAGGAAATGCAAATGGTTGAGGCAGTTCATGAAACTGATTTCAGTAATATAAAACTTTTAAAAAGAGGGAAGGTCAGGGATATTTATGACCTTGGCGATAAACTGCTAATGGTCGCTACTGACAGAATGTCGGCATTTGATGTTGTTATGACAGAACCAATACCTGAAAAAGGCAAAATTCTTACTCAAATTTCTTTATTCTGGTTCGATATAATTAAACCATTGATTCAAAATCATGTCATTTCAAGTGACGTGCGTGATTATCCTTCAGATTGCAGACAATATTCTGATATTTTAAACAAAAGAAGCATGCTAGTTAGGAAAACGGAGCCTCTTCCTGTCGAATGCGTTGTAAGAGGTTATCTGTCCGGTTCAGGATGGGAATCTTATCAGAAAACAGGGGAGATATGCGGAGTGAAGCTTCCTAAAGGGCTTAAAGAATCTGACAGGCTGCCTGAGCCCATATTCACACCATCAACGAAGGAAGAAGTGGGTATTCATGACGTGAATATAGATTTTAACGAAACAGCCAAAAGAATAGGAAAAGAACTTGCTGAGAAAGTTAAAAAACTCAGCATTGATATTTATGAAAAAGGAGCCCGGATTGCAGATAAAAAAGGGATTATCATTGCTGATACAAAGTTTGAATTCGGGCTGTTAGGTAATGATATCATTATAATAGATGAAGTCTTAACCCCTGATTCATCAAGATTCTGGCCGAAAGATTCGTACAAACCGGGCGGACCTCAGTTGAGTTTCGACAAGCAGTATTTAAGGGATTATCTCATCTCCATCAAATGGAACAGGAAGCCGCCCGCACCATCCCTTCCGAAAGATGTCATCGACAACACGCGCAGCAAATACATTGAAGCTTTGAAACGTCTGACCGGCACCGAATTATGACATGGAAGGAAGAAATTATTCACCTCTCCTCAATAGATATTGAGGATCACACATTCAGGATAACAACGGAAGAGGATATAGAGAGCCTTTCCTGTTCAATAAGTAACGCAGGTCTTATTAACCCGCCGATAGTAATCAGTAAAAAATCAGGGTATGCCGTCATAAGCGGCTTCAGGCGCATCAAGTCCGTTCAAAACCTCGGCTGGCCCAGTTTAATTGCAAGAGTGCTTGATACAAATACCACTTTTCTTGAATGCGCCAAAGTTGCTGTAACCGACAATCTGATGCAACATCCATTGAATCTTATCGAAACCTCAAGGGCTTATAAAGTGCTTTCGGGGTTTTTTGATAATGAGCAGGATTTATTGAAAACAGCGTCCATCCTCGGTCTTCCTGACAATCAATCACTGGCTGAAAAAATAATAAAACTATGTGATATGCCGCTTGCAATACAGAATTCTATTATTTCAAACACTGTTTCATTGGTTATGGCACTCGAACTTGGCAAGATGGAAAATGATGCTGGAATTGCAATTGCAGAACTTTTTGAAAAATTAAAACCCGGCCTCAACAAACAAAGAGAAATCTTAACTCTTCTTTATGAAATTGCTTCACGTGAGGGCGTTTCAATTATTAAATTACTTAATGGAGAAGAACTACAGGACATTCTTTCAGATACTGAACCGGATAGAAATCAAAAAATAAACAAATTAAGGCAATATTTGAAAAGAAGGCGGTATCCTTTAATCACAAAGGCAGAAAAAGTTTTTGAGAGAAACGTCAGGAAACTCGAATTGGAGAGGGGGATGAAAATAATCCCGCCTGCTAATTTTGAGGGAAACACCTTTGTCTTGAGCCTGGAGTTTAAAACAATAACAGATCTTGAAAGAGAAAAAGAATTTCTCGATAAATTAATAAAAAATCCAACGCTTGAACAAATAATATCAAAATCAACTGATTGGGAGAAGAACCATTAGTCCATCTTTTTATCCCCGGAATTCATCCTATCATCTAATGATGAATCGGCTTTTGTTTTTTTGAAAAAAGCGAAGGATTCTTTTGTTAACAGATAGTATGTTGATACGGAAAATAATATTACTATTGATGCAGATACATTTCCCAATAAAAAGTTTCCACCATAATAAAATGTATAAGAAACCGGAAGGTATGTCATTATAATTAGTATGTTGCATAAAATACACAGAATTCTTGCCCATCCCTTCGTCCAGATAATTATTAAGGATATATTCAGAATTCCGGTAATAACTATATTATAAGGTATATCCCCTTTAAAAAAATAGTAGTAAAGACAAAAAATCTGCCAGATCCATCCTGCAATCAAAAACAAGACCCCGTTTTTTACGCTTCCCGGAAAATCATTGAACTTCTTAATATAATCTAACATTAACTGCTCCTCTAATTGGTCTGACCCGGTGCCACTCCGCCTGTACAATCTTTATTATCTATTTGGGGGCGTCCTCGATGACCTGTGACGAATTTTCTACGATTCGCATACGCACCCATACCCAAACGATATGAATGAGCTCCAATCGGAACATTATTCTGACAATCGCTATAATTGAACTGTAAAATCAATGCAATATAAATATGCTATTTGCCTGTGATCAATAGATTGTTTTTTATGCCTTTAATCAGATACATTTGTCAACAGGAAGCTAAAAAAAACACAATATTATGAATATTTTTTACTTGACATATATTGTATATTATTTATAAGAGCATACAAGCAATAAATACAATTCATAAATTTATGGGCATACAGGAAAGAAAAGAAAGAGAAGGAGAAAGAAGGCGACAACAAATTATAGTCGCAGCAAGAAGAGTTTTTTCTTCAAAGGGCTTAAACAAAGCGACAATGGAAGATATTGCCGGAGAAGCCGAGTTAAGCCCCGGAACAATCTATCTTTATTTTAAGAATAAAGATGAATTGTACGCATCTCTTTCTCTACGGATTCTTCAATACCTGCTTATACGTCTGAAGCACGTCAACAGTGAGAAAAATGAGACCTCTGAAAAAAGATATGCTGCCTTAACAAAAGCCATGGTTGATTTTTATGAATTTGATCCGATGATACTTATAAGCCTTTTTAATTTACAGACAAGCGAAACGCTGAAAACTCTTTCGCCGGAACTGTTGTCTGAAATTCAAATGCTCTCCAGTAAATCAATTGAAGAGATTGCCATAATTTTCAAGCAGGAAAATAACGGTGAAGTTTCAACTGAATATAATCCTTCTTTCCTTGCCGAAACATTCTGGTCTCTATTTTCCGGTGTCGTTTTGTTTCAGGAATCTAAAAAAAGTTTTCTCGGTGAAGAAAAAACTTACTTAAAAATAAGTTTGGAAATGGCATTTCAAATTTTTAAACTCGGGATTAAAGACGCGCAATTTAATACAACGGTAAAAGAAAGGAGGATTACAGGCATAAATTAACAATAATCAGGCAGGAGATATTTTAATTTAAAAAAATATAAGGAGGTTACAAGATGGCGGAAAGAGAAGTTGTTGAAACATCGGAAGCCCAGATAGCTGTCCACTGGCAGGAAGAGGGTTATTATCATTCTTCGCCAAAATTTATCGCCCAGGCAAACATGACCGACGCGTCGGTCTATGAGCGGTTCAGCCTCAAGAACTTTCCGAACTGCTTTAAAGAGTACGCAGATCTTCTGACCTGGTACAAGTATTGGGATAATATACTCGATACCAGCGACGCACCCTGCTACAAATGGTTCAAGGGCGGGTTGATCAATGCGAGTTACAACTGTGTTGACCGGCACCTGCCGCTATACAAGAACAAGACCGCAATCCATTTTGTTCCCGAGCTTGAGACAGACAAGACCGAGCATATCACCTATCAGGAGTTGTACGTGAGGGTAAACGAGTTTGCGGCGGTCCTTAAGGACTGCGGTTTGAAGGCGGGAGACAGGGTAACGCTACATATGCCTATGGTGGGTGAGCTTCCCATTACGATGCTTGCCTGCGCAAGACTTGGTGTTATTCACTCCCAGGTCTTCGGCGGGTTCAGCGGAAAGGCTGCTGCAGACAGAATTGTCGACTCGCAGAGCGACATCCTGATAACGATGGACGCGTATTTCCGGGGCGGGCAGCTCCTTGATCACAAGGAAAAGGCGGATATTGCCGTTGCAGAAGCGGCAAAAGAGGGCAGTCAAGTAAAGAAGGTCCTGGTATGGCAGCGTTATCCCGGAAAATACTCTGCAAAGACCCCCATGGTCGAAGGCCGCGACTTCTTCGTGAACGATCTGCTGAAGAAATTTTACGGAGCCAGGATCGAGCCCGTGCCGATGCCTGCCGAAGCTCCGCTCTTCCTCATGTACACCAGCGGCACGACAGGAAAGCCCAAAGGATGCCAGCACAGCACCGGCGGGTATCTCGCCTATGTCACCGGCACATCCAAATATGTCCAGGATATACATCCGACAGACGTCTACTGGTGCATGGCTGATATCGGATGGATCACGGGCCATTCCTACATCGTCTACGGACCTCTGGCGCTGGCTGCATCCAGTGTAATTTTCGAAGGCATCCCAACCTATCCGGACGCAGGCAGGGCCTGGAGGATCGCACAGGATCTGGATGTGAACATCTTCCATACCGCGCCTACCACCATCAGGGGGCTCAGAAAGGTCGGTCCTGACGAGCCGAAGAAATACAACTATCACTTCAAGCATATGACCACGGTGGGTGAGCCGATCGAGCCGGAAGTCTGGAAATGGTATTATCACGAAGTCGGCAAGGGCGAGGCAGCCATTGTCGATACTTGGTGGCAGACAGAGAACGGCGGATTTTTGTGCAGTACTCTGCCTGCAATTAGACCC
>JAHJJB010000029.1 GCA_018823005.1 Pseudomonadota bacterium
CTTTGACCAGCGGTTCGATGAAGTCTGGTATATAACGGGACTCCATCTGGCCGTCTCCATCGATCTTGATTATTATGTCGCAATTCAATTCCATGGCTTTAATGTACCCCGTGATAACCGATCCGCCGACTCCCTTGTTCTCATCGTGATAAATCACAATCAATTTCTTGAGATTCAATTTTTCGGCCTCTTTTCCAGAGAAATAAGGGCATTTGTCATCAACTACGATAATATGATTAACAGAATCAAGTTTATGAATCGATGAAACCACATCCCCGATCTGTTCGGTTACTTTATAAGCTGGGACAACGACAGCGGTTTTTACCGGGTTCATTATTAACCTTCTTGATTATAGATATTTGAACTTCTTAAGTTATTGAGGCTTTATTTCTAATCGAAGGCGTTTATTAAGTCAATAGCAGCGGTCTGTTTTTTTGTGTGAATATTTACGGTCTCGTAAAAACCCGATTCCGCTTTTATGAAGCCTGCCGGGTTACTGTAAAAGCTCAATTAAAACAAAATTGCTGATTGATGAGACCTTTTACGACTCCGTCAATATTGGTTGCATTTTTCAGGGATTAAGTATAATGAACTTACACTTCGGTTTATTGCGAAGCGTATTGTGACGGGGCAATCTTTTTTAATATTGTTCACATCAGGCTGGCTCTTTTTGACAGCAATGACGATCTGAATATTTTTGAAAAACTTCTGGATCGGGAATGCACATCAATGGAGGTGTCATGAAACGGTTCGAAAATGTCATAAGTGGCGCCGTTAGGGAATCGATGTCCGATATCTATATTACAGGCGGGCATCCGGTCGTATCACGAAAGAACGGCATAATTCAATTTCATGCCTCATCTGCGTGGACACACGAGGACGTTGATGACCTTGTAAGAAAGCTTCTAAACCCCAGACAACTGTCAGTCCTCCGGGAGAGAAAGTCTGTCGATTTTGCCATATCCCTCTGCAATGCCCGTCTCAGAATCAATATTTTTACAACGGCGCGCGGATTAAGCTTTGCTGTCCGTATCCTTCCCGGCAAGATACCGACGATCGATGAACTCAATCTGCACACCTGTCTGCATGAAATTGCAACAATTAAATCCGGCCTTGTCCTTACGTGCGGGGCCACAGGAGTTGGCAAGACAACGACCGTTGCCGCCATTATCAAAAATATCAACGAGTCCCGGCGGGCACATATTATCACACTCGAAAATCCCATCGAGTACAGGTTTCAATCCAGTAAATCATTCATCCAGCAGCGTGAACTCGGCTTCCATATGCCTTCCTTTGAACAGGGACTTATCGATGTTCTGCGTGAAAATCCCGATGTCATTGTCGTGGGCGAATTGAGGGAAATGAAGACGATGCAGCTCACCCTTAATGCTGCTGAGTCGGGGCATCTGGTGATTGCTACGATGCACGCATCCAGCGCGGAAGAGGCCATATACCGCCTTTGCAATGCCGTCCCTCCGGAGGCTCAGAACGAGATCCGCTATCAGCTTGCATCTACCCTTAACTGGATCATCATTCAGGAGCTTGTCCATCTGAAAAAAATCGGTTATCGCGTTCCTCTGCTGACCATTGTCAGGGGGACCCAATCCATCAAAAACATCATACGCGAGAACAAGCTGAATCAGCTCAACAGCGCCATACAGATCGGGAAAAACGAAGGCATGTTCACGGCCGAGCGTTATCTTAACGACTATCTGAATACCCACGATAATTTCATTCCAAGTGTTTTGACCTTCCGCCCCACCGCTGAAGTGTCGCAGGAGATTCTTTATCAGTCGCCGCTTACGGACGACTCGCCCGAAAGGATTTCCCCGAAGAAACTAATACCAAGGAGGGAACCGCAGCCCATCTTTATCAGGTCCGGATACAGCCATGAGGAAACGGAACATATTCTGAATCTTGATGACGATGCTCCTCTACAGTAGCTGCGGAAAAAAGCCGAAAAGGCAGGAGAGTTAATAATGAAAGGAAAGGACAAAAGATCTCATCCCAGGGCAAGCACATTGATGCCGTTTCAGGTACAACGCCTTTCCCGCAAGGAGGGTGAAGAGCTTAATTGCCGGCTGTCCGAAGGCGGGATCGTAATTGAAGACTGGCTGCCACCACCCGTGGAAGATGAAAAGCTTAATCTCTGGCTCAATATGCTCAATGCGAAACTCGACTATCTTATCAGTTTTACCTTCCCGAGGAGCGAATGGGCCGACTCAATGTGGGTGGAACCACTCAATATAAGCGGCGGAGGCATGAGCCTGATAGCAAAAGAGCAATTCGACATCGGAGAATTTCTCGAAATCAGGATTGTGCTTCAGGCATACCCTTCAAAAATTCTCTATCTCTTCGGGGAGGTTGTCCGCGTTGAATCAAAACCTGATAAACCTGGCCGCTTCACCATAGGGACAAAATTTATGGGCATGAACGAAGAGGTCAGAAATGAGATCATAAAATTCGACTTCAACAAGCATCGGGAAAGGCTGTCCAGGATAAAAAAGCCTGATTCCAATTCACATTGAACCGAATCAAAAATAATATCAAATATCTTACCGGAAAGCTGTCTCTTGTGGATTAAATCAATTTAAAAATCTTTTTCCCAAGGCGTTCAATTTCGTTCGCACAAGACTTTTTACAAACTGTCAAATTTCTTTTTAAGATTCTTGAAATTATAACTTTTTAATAGTAGTTGAAAAAGAATCATCTCCGGATAATATAAACCAAATGAAATGAGAAAGAACCTGAACCGATAACTCTTAACAACAGCATTACGAGGCGGTTGAAATTATGAATCCTATTGCAGAACAGTTAAACAAGGCGATTAAAATAGAAAATCCAAATCTTATTAATATGTTATCGGCCATCGGAAAAAATCTTTTTTTCCCGAAAGGCATTTTAAGCCAGAGCGCCGAGGCAAAAGAAAAAGCACATAAGCTTAATGCAACAATCGGAATTGCAAAAGAAAACGGCAAGACAATGCATTTTTCTTCCGTGATGTCCATGCTTGATGGCCTTCAGGCGGAAGAGGCTTTAACCTATGCCCCTTCTTTCGGAATTCCGGAATTAAGAAAAACCTGGCAGAATGCCATTTATGAAAAAAACCCTTCCCTTGCCGGTAAAAAAATCAGTCTGCCTGTTGTTACCTGCGGCATTACTCACGCGATCAGCATAGTTGCCGACCTGTGGGCTGATCCTGGTGATGTTGTAATTCTGCCTGACATGATGTGGGGAAACTACAACATGATCTTAAATGTCAGAAAAGGGGCAAGAATCAGCCAGTACCCGGTTTTTACTGATAAAGGCGGTTATAATCTTACCGCGTTTGAACAGATAATAAATACAGAGGCTAAGAAGAGTGGAAAAATCATGGTTCTTCTTAATTTTCCCCATAATCCGACCGGTTATACTGTAACAAAAAAAGAAGGCGAGGGTATTGCAGAGATTCTTGCTGAAGTTGCCTCAAAAGGAACAAATGTTATCACTGTATGTGATGACTCATATTTCGGACTCTTCTATGATGATGAAACTCTGAAAGAATCAGTTTTTGCAAATATCTGTGACAGATCTCCGAATTTGCTTGCTGTCAAGGTCGACGGAGCCACAAAGGAGAACTTTGTCTGGGGATTAAGGGTCGGTTTTATTACCTACGGTTGCAAAATAGGGGGAGATCCTTTGCCTGTGTACGACGCGCTTGAGAAGAAGACAGCGGGATGCATCAGGGGCAATATTTCAAATGCTTCACACTTGAGTCAGTCCGTTGTTTTAAAATCGATGAAGGATAAGAACTATCCGGATGAAAAAAAGGAAAAATTCGAGATACTAAAGAAGAGGGCAATCAAGGTAAAAGAAGTTCTTTCAGATCCCAAATACGAAAAGGCCTGGGATGTTTATCCTTTTAATTCCGGCTATTTTATGTGCATAAGGCTCAAAAATCTGGACGCCGAGACGCTAAGGCTCCATCTTCTCGATAAATATGGTGTGGGGCTGATTTCAGTCGGGAAAAGCGATCTTAGAGTAGCATTTTCCTGCCTTGATGAAAAGGATATACAGGAGCTTTTTGATATAGTTCTGCAGGGCGCAAACGATCTGGAAAGCTGAAGGTTGACGGCTTCGTAAAAATCCTAAAAAAAGCTCATTAAGTGAGCATATTTTGACTTTTTACGGGGCCATCAGGGATGAACTGTATGGATATTCAGTACGGCAGGGAGGAATACCGCACGGAAAAGATCAGATCACTCGGGCTTTGCCTTGGTGCGTCAACTGTTTCCGCAGTTCAGGTCGAAGCGGAGCGATGGACTGATCCGGCGGCATCTTGTACACCTTTGAACCCCCATATTACAGGCTTTTTAACTCTTCCCCATGAAGGTGATCCGAGAAGTACCCTCCTTTCCGCCCTTGAACAACTCGGAAATTCATTTGACAGGATAGCCGCAACCGGCCGCAGATTCCATAAATTATTAAATTTGTCAGCCATCCCCGAACCGGAGGCGGTTGAATATGCGTACGGATTTGTCAAATCTCCGGACATTTTCTCCCCTGCCATTATTTCTGCCGGAGGAGAAACGTTCATGGTTTATGTATTAAACCGGGCAGGAAAGATATCGAATATCCTGACCGGAAACAAGTGCGCTTCCGGAACAGGCGAGTTTTTTCTCCAGCAGCTTCGCAGAATGAATGTTTCAATTGAAGAGGCGGCCTCATGGGCGGCATCGGAAGAACCTCATAATGTTTCAGGCCGCTGTTCAGTTTTCTGCAAATCGGACTGTACCCATGCTACCAACAAGGGGATCCCCAAATCGAAGGTGGCTTCAGGGCTTTGCAAAATGATGGCAAACAAGATCCTGGAGCTTTTAAAAAAGGTGAAAAGAAAAAACATTATGATCACCGGGGGAACTACCCAAAACAGGATGATGATTGATTATCTGCAGAGGGAAATCGAGGGTCTGATCATTCCGGGAGAAGCCCCTTATTTTGAAGCTCTTGGTGCTGCCTTATGGGCTCTTGAACATGAGACGCTCTCTTTTCCCGGGACTGAGTTGCTGTTTAAAAATGAGGCTCTTTCTTTTGAAACGCTTTACCCCTTGAAAGAATTTAAAGATATGGTGGAATTCAAGGGCATTTCAAGAGGAGATGTTGAGGCCGGTGATATATGCACGCTTGGCCTTGATGTCGGTTCGACGACCACAAAGGCTGTTCTTCTCAGGAACAGGGATAACGCAATCCTTGAATCGGTTTATCTCAGGACAAACGGTGATCCTGTCGGTGCCTCAAGAAAGTGTTACGATTTTATAATTAAAGCTCTGGAAAATAAGAATCTGCTTTCAGGTGTAACCATAGAAGGGCTGGGTGTATGTGGATCAGGCCGCCAGATTGCCGGACTTCACGCACTTACAGACGGCATAATAAACGAAATAATCGCCCATGCGGCAGCAGCTGTCTATTTTGATCCGAAGGTTGATACGATATTTGAAATAGGCGGGCAGGACGCAAAATATACATATATTACAAATTCAGTTCCTTCCGATTATGCAATGAACGAAGCCTGCTCAGCGGGCACAGGTTCCTTCCTCGAAGAATCGGCTTATGAGACGCTTGGAATAAAAATGGAGGATATAGCCGAAATTGCATTACGGGGAGAACAGCCTCCGAACTTCAATGATCAGTGCGCTGCATTTATTTCTTCGGATATAAAAAATGCCATACATGAAGGGATGAAGCAGGAAGATATTGTTGCAGGCCTTTCCTATTCAATCTGCATGAATTACTCAAACAGGGTTAAGGGTAACAGGCCGGTAGGAGAGAAAATATTCATGCAGGGTGGAGTTTGCTACAATAATGCTGTTCCTCTTGCCATGGCGGCTTTGGTCGGCAAACCTATTGTTGTCCCGCCCGAGCCGGGGCTTATGGGGGCATTCGGAGCTGCGCTTGAGGTCAAAAAAAGAATCGAAACAGGCTTATTGGCAAGAAAAATTTTTGATCTGAAAGCCCTTGCAGGCCGTGAAGTCAAATATGGAAAGTCATTCATATGCAGGGGAGTAAAAAATAATTGCGACCGTCGTTGCAATATCGCAGTAATCGAGCTTGAAAATACAAAATATCCGTTTGGGGGGGCATGCAACCGTTATTATAACCTTCGTCACAACATCGAAAGCGATGCCGATAAGCTTGATTTGGTAAATACCCGCCAGAAACTCGTTTTTGAAAAAGACCGCCCTTTACTGAACAAGAGAACAAAAATAAAGGGCCGGATTGGCATAAACAAAAGTTTCCTCGTAAATACATACTATCCACTATATTCCAATTTTTTTGGTGAACTTGGGTTTGAAACTGTAATGCCCGAAGTTCTTTCACAGGATGGAATTGATCAGAAAGGGGCTCCCTTTTGTTATCCCGTTGAGCAGGCTCATGGATTTTTCTGGTCTCTTATTTCAGGTGACGATGCCCCCGAATTCATTTTTCTGCCTCATTTTAAAGCAGTCCCGGCTGCAAATGGATTTCTGAGTTCCCAGGTCTGTCCGCTTGTACAGGGAGAAACATTTTATCTTCAAACTACTTTCAGAAAAAAGCTTGCCGAAATTGAGAAAAAGGGCACAAAAATTCTGATGCCGCTCCTTGATCTTACAAAAGGAATGGAATCCGCAAAAGAGCCTCTGATCGAGACAGCTGTTTCCATGGGATCTTCAAGAAAAACAGCTGAAAGGGCATTTGTTAAGGCGATTGAAGCACAAAAGAAATGTGTTGAGGCGATGAATCTGTCAGGCAGAGAAGCCATAACCGAGCTGGAAAAAGATCCTGATAAATTTGCTGTGGTCATTTTTGCAAGACCTTACAATGGATTTGTTGAAGAAGCTCATATGGGAATACCCCGCAAATTTGCCTCAAGAGGCATAAAGGTCCTGCCGTTTGATTTTCTTGATTTCGATAATGAAGAAAGCAAGCGACATATGTACTGGGGTATGGGCCAGTTGTTGCTTAAGGCCGGAAAGATAGTCGAACGCCACCCTCAGTTGTTCGGAACCTTTATAACCAACTTCTCCTGCGGTCCGGATTCTTTTCTCCTGGGTTACTTCAGAGATATCATGGGTAAAAAGCCGTCGTTAACCCTTGAGCTCGACAGCCATACTGCAGATGCCGGTTTAGAAACAAGAATTGAAGCCTTCATTGATATTATAAATTCTTACAGGCAGCTGATATCCGAAAAAAAGATTGTGAGCAGGACAAAAAAATTTATACCGGCAAGAATGTCTCTTGATAACGGAGTTGCTCAAGTAACCACTTCATCCGGCAGGACTATTCCTGTTACTGATCCCAGTGTCACGCTGCTGCTGCCTTCAATGGGCCGGTTAGCTACAGAAGCTTTTGCTGCTGTATTTCGGGCAAATGGCTTTAATGTTGTGGCTCATCCTCCTGCTGACAAAGCAGTTCTGAAGCTTGGGCGCGCCAATACATCATGCAAGGAATGCCTTCCGTTATTACTTACAACAGGAACATTGCTCAATTATCTTAATAATGGAAGACGAAACGGAGAAGTTCTTGTTTATTTTATGCCGACATCTTCCGGTCCATGCAGATTCGGCCAGTATCATATTTTTATGGAAGATCTTGTCAAAAGAATGGGCATTCCTGATGTTGCCATGTTTTCCCTGACTTCTGAGAATTCCTACGGCGGGATGGGAAATAATTTTCACATGAGAGGCTGGTGGGGTGTTGTAGTCTCAGACGTGATGGAAGATATACGTTCAATGCTTTTGACAAATGCCCTTGATCGTGATTCAGCTCTGGATCTTTTTGAAAAAGAATGGCGTTTGATTCTCCGTGAACTTGAGAAAGGTGACTTCAGTTCTTTCGGAAAGAGGATGAAAGAGAGCGCTGAAAAATTTGAAGCGCTTCCGATGAAACTTCCGCCGGACGAAGTTCCGAGGATATCGCTTGTCGGTGAGATATTTGTCCGGAGGGATTCGATATCAAGACAGTATATTACGGAAAGACTGGCTGATATGGGATTTGCAACTGTCTGCTCTCCGATTGCTGAGTGGCTCTATTATTGTGATTATATGGTTGATAAGGGTCTTGTTGATTCGGAAATGGCGCCTCTGGAAAAACTCTCTTATGTCATTAAAAAGAGTTTTATGAGAAAATATGAAAAAAGCATAAAGAAAATATTGTCTAAATCGGGGCTTGTGCATGCCGAGCCTGTAAATGTGAAGGCAATTATTAAGACCGCCATGCCTTACATATCGCCAAATCTTGCGGGAGAGGCGGTTTTGACTGTCGGAAGCGCCATCTCTGAAATAGCTTCCAATGCCTGCGGAGTAATTGCAATCGGCCCTTTTGGATGCATGCCAAACAGGATTTCTGAAGCGATATTGAGCGAGAGCATGAACAGCGAGGGCAAACTTGCGGCAAAACATAATAACCGGCGGCTTAAAAATATTCTTTCGGATATTGACAGTCTTCCTTTCCTTGCAATTGAAAGCGATGGGTCTTCCTTTCCTCAACTTATAACAGCAAAACTGGATGCTTTCTGCCTGCAGGCCAAAAGACTTCATTCAGCGATGATGAGGCATTGAGTCATGAGGCATGAGCCGTAAGGCGTGAGTATAAAAGCGAATATGGAATTTCGAAACAAACTATGTCTGATGTCCGACATTCGAAGTTTGAACCGAAACAGCGAGCGCATTCATAGCTGCTTGCAGGGGGGTTAGCGAGCGAATCAAAAATAGATAAAAAGTCCTTACGGTCTAAGATTCCCCGTAGCTTGCTGCGGGGAGCTTCAATGAACTAATATAAGTTTCTTGACAATAAAACCTTAACATAATATAGGAGTTTCGTCTTTTTATAAATAGTGTCCGGTGGTTTTGAGCAGTGAGAAAATAAGCATAGGATAAAATTAATAATTATTGTAGGCTTATGACTGAAAAACAGCTATTTTAACAGGAGGTGTTTGCATGGCAGATTATAATATCAATATTTTTCTGGATGATGAAAGATTAAAAAAAATTGAGGAAGTTCAGCTGACCGACAAGGTTAAAATAATTGACGGCAAAAAGGCTATACAGGTGCCTTTCAGCGATAAGGAACACAAGAAACTTATTAAGGGATTTACGGATTTGGCTTTTGATGCGTCCAATTCCTGTGTTATTCCGGAAAATGCCGAAAAAACCCTTTTTGATATTGTCATCAGCATGAAGACCATAGACGTCATGAAATTTGCTATTATGAAGATTTATAGTCCTCTTGCAGGTAAAGCGCCCCGGGCGGCAAGATATTAATCAATACCCGGACAGATAATCGGGTTATAAAGCTTTTATTCAAGGGAAGGGTTTTTTATGGCTCTTCCCTTTTTCATTTTTTATTTCAGCTAATCATCATTCTTCCGGGATGCATAAATGAACAGTGAAAAAAAAGAGAAGATATTATTTGTTGACGATGAAGAAAATATTCTGGAAGTTATACGCGAATATTTTGAGTTCAAAGGGTACGCCGTCGTAACAGCCCTAAACGGCCGTGAAGCCGTAAAAATTCTTGAGAATGAGAAAATAGACTGTTGCTTTACCGACATCAACATGCCTGAGATGGACGGGATACAGCTGGCAGAGCACATCTGGAGGACTGACAATACGATACCCGTTGTAATCATGACCGGTAAGCCAACTATAGATTATACAATAAAGACAATAAAGCATGGTGTTGTCGATTTTCTGGTCAAACCTGTTAACTTAAACGACATGGAGCTCTGCATAGAGCGTATTTTGAATCAGAGAAAGCTGTTTATCGAAAACATTCTGCTCAAGAAAGAAGTTGAAGGCAAAAAGCGGCTTGAGGAGTTAACAAAACAGCTGCAAAACAAAGTAGATGATCTTCGGATACTCAATAAAATTATAAGCGAATTTACAGAAATTGGTTCCACAAAAGACGTTTTCAAACGGCTTGTTGATATGGCAACCGAGATTTCCCTTGCCGATATGTCAAAATTTTATGTGATAAATGGAGCTGTTAACAGAATCTTTGAAACAGCTACGTGCCCGAAGGCATCAGGGCCTGAAATTGATCAGACATTATTTGAACGTCTTTTAATGAATGTTACTGCTGACAGTGTACCTTTTCTTGTTTCGGAGAACAGGTGTGTGGAAGGGCTCTCAGGAGACATATTTTCCTTCATGTGCGTTCCGCTCAAGATAAGGGAAAAAGTATTTGGACTTTTGACTGCATATGTAACTCAAGGCGAAGTCAGGTTTTCGGAGAAGGACCTTTATTATCTTTCATTTATGACTCAAAATGCCGCTCAGGCTATTGAAAACCTGGCTCTTTATGAAAATATATATGATAATCTTTTCGCAACCCTCTATGGTTTTGTAAGTGTGCTGGATGCAAGGGACTCATATACCCAGATACATTCAAACCGTGTCACTGATATATCCATTATTATTGGCAGAGAGCTTGGTTGTACCACCGAAGAACTTGATATATTGAATGTTGCCGGCCGGCTTCATGATATCGGCAAGATAGGTATAAGAGATGAAATACTCTTAAAACCGGGCAAACTCACAAAAGAAGAATTTGAGAAGATTAAAGAGCATCCGCTGATTGGGGCGAATATCATTAAAAATCTTGGGTTCTGGGAAAGGGAAATATATATAATAAAATGCCATCATGAAAGATTCGATGGAACCGGTTATCCGGACGGACTAAAAGGGAAAGAGATCCCCCTTCTGTCCCGCATTTTGAGTATAGCTGATGTATATGACGCCCTAGCTTCCGACCGGCCTTACAGGGCTATGATGGATGAAAAAAGCATATTGAAATACATACAAGAGGGAGCAGGTACTCAATTTGACCCCGAACTAGTTGAGGTCTTTATGAAACTTTATAATGAAGGCAAGATAATAAAATGATTTTCCATCATAGATTTAATGCCAGTAAATTGCCGGAACTGCAATCACCCTCTAAGCCGTTGCGATTTTATAAATAATTTAAAGTTTTTATCTTGATTACCTGTAAAAAATATTTTTACACTTTGTAAAAAGGTCTGACACCCCGCAAATAAAATCTCCTTTAAGTACTCCCTGCATGTAATTAAAATCTCATATAAAAACTCCCACGCTGCTTACAGATTAGCCGGATTAATAATAGTTTAATTTTTTTATGAGTTATCTGGCATATTTTTTGCGGTAGCATAAATCAACATTTCATGTGTGTACAAATTGTTTACCGAAAATCCAGAAAAAGGAGGTTCCGGCTGTGCTGAAAGAAGCTGAAACAAGCGGGAAACAGACAGGCCCTGGAGAGTTCTCCAGTGAGAAACTTGCTGCCGTAGATGCCATCATCAATCATAACTGTATGAAGCCTGGGGCATTGATTCCGGTTTTGGAAGAAGTGCAGGAAATTCTCGGTTATGTTCCCAAATCAATCCAGAGCAGAATCGCATTGGGCTTGGGAATTCCCTTCAGTGAGGTCTGGGGGGTAGTTACATTCTACTCCTTTTTTACGACAACGCCAAGAGGGCGGCACACGGTGCGTTGTTGTATGGGGACGGCCTGTTATGTCAGGGGAGGCCAAAGCAATCTTGAAAAGCTTAAATCTCTTCTGAAGATCAAACCGGGCTCAACATCCGAAGATCTGCGGTTTTCTCTGGAGACTGTCCGCTGTGTAGGGGCGTGCGGGCTGGCTCCCGTTATTACAGCTGACGGGGAAACTTTCGGACAGGTAAAACCAATGAAAATCCCGGAAATTCTGGAAGAATTCAAGTAACTCTGATTTTTAAGAGTTTATCAACCTTTTTAAAGAGAAGGAAAACTCGGATGAATCGATTAACTCCGGAAAGCTTGAACAGACTTCGTAATGATATGAGCCGCTTCATGGCCGTCCGTTTCATAGATGACATTCCCGCCGGGCACCCGGTTTATCCTTATCATCTTATGATATGTGGCGGTACAGGCTGTCATGCATCCAAAAGCATGGAAATTGAAAGCCGCCTTGCCGAAGAAATTGAGCGGAGGCAAATCGGGGATAAGGTAATTCTTATAGAGACCGGGTGCAACGGCTTCTGCGCGCAGGGGCCGGTAATGGTTGTTTATCCCGGGGGCATTTTTTATGAGTATTTGAAGCCTGATCATGTAGATGAAATACTTGATCAGCATATTCTCAAGGGTATTCCTGTAGAGCGCTTCATGTATCATGATCCGGTCACGGGCCGGGTAATTCCCCGCTTGAAAGACATCCCCTTCTTTTCCATGCAGCAGACCCGAGTGCTAAGAAACAAAGGATTAATAGCTGCCGAGCGTATTGAAGAATACATAGGAACGGGCGGTTATCTCGGGGCATGCATAGCCCTTTTTGAAATGAATCCGGAGGAGATCGTCAAAGAAATAAAGATATCCGGATTGAGGGGGCGCGGAGGGGCAGGGTTTCCGACAGGCCTGAAATGGGAATTTGCCAACCGTTCAGCAGGTCCCGTCAAATACATTCTCTGCAATGCCGATGAAGGTGATCCAGGAGCTTTCATGGACCGGAGCGTGCTGGAAGCCGATCCCAATTCAGTTCTTGAAGGCATGATTATCGCGGCCAAGGCAATAGGCGCCAATCAGGGGTATATTTACTGCCGGGCGGAATATCCGCTGGCTGTCAAAAGGCTTAATATAGCCATAGAACAGGCCCACAATTACGGCCTTCTTGGAAAAGATATTCTCGGTTCAGGTTTTGACTTTGACCTGGAAATATATCGTGGAGCCGGAGCTTTTGTCTGCGGGGAGGAAACGGCTCTTATGACCTCTATCGAAGGCAAACGGGGTACACCGCGGCCAAGGCCGCCATTTCCGGCTGTTTCCGGTTTATGGAAAAAGCCGACCGTTTTGAACAATGTTGAAACCCTGGCCAGTGTGGCACAAATCATCATTAACGGTGGGAAATGGTATGCCGAGCTTGGCACCTTGCGCAGCAAGGGATCAAAAATCTTCGCCGTTACCGGAGATGTCAACAACGTAGGTCTGGTTGAAGTCCCTATGGGGACAGCGCTGGGCGACATTATTTTCGATATTGCCGGCGGAATTCCGAAAGGGAAAAAGTTCAAGGCCGTGCAGCTTGGCGGCCCTTCTGGAGGTTGCATACCGGGTAATTATCTGAACACCCCTGTGGATTACGAATCACTGACTCAACTCGGTGCCATCATGGGTTCCGGGGGCATGATCGTTATGAATGAAGACAAGTGCATGGTGGATGTTGCCCGGTTTTTCATGGATTTTTGCGCTGATGAATCATGCGGGAAGTGCACACCATGCCGGGTAGGTACACGCAAGATGCTCGAAGTGCTTACACGGATATGCGAAGGCAAAGGCGGGTCCGGAGACATTGAAACGCTGGAGAGATGGGCTGAGATATTGCGTAATACCGCCTTATGCGGCCTCGGTCAAACGGCTTCCAACCCGGTGCTTTCCACCCTCCGGTATTTCCGTCATGAATATGAATCCCATATCTTCGAAAAACGATGTCCGGCCGTGGTATGTGCCGGAATTTTCGATGCTCCATGCCAGCATGCCTGTCCGGTCGGTATGGATATACCCGACTATATTGCCCTGATACGGGATAACAGGCTGGATGATGCATATAAGTTGCTGCTGAAAACCAATCCGTTTCCCAGCGTTTGCGGACGTGTCTGTGAACATCGCTGCGAACTGAAATGCAGGCGTTCCATGATGGATGAACCCATAGGCATAAAATTTCTTAAACGATACATAACCGACCATGCATCGAGGCCGTCAGTCAAGCCTGCGATAGTGGTGCGCAAAGAAAAGATCGCGGTCATAGGTGCAGGTCCATCGGGCCTGACTGCCGCCAAGGATCTTGCCTTAAGGGGCTACAGGGTAAGCATCTTCGATCAATATCCCGAGGCCGGCGGAATGCTGAGATGGGCCATTCCTGCCTACCGGCTTCCCCGTGATGTGCTCCGGATGGAGATTCAGGCCATTTTCGATCTGGGAGTCGAGTTCAGGGGAAACACATGCATTGGCCGGGATATTGCGTGGGAGGAGATTGCAGCCCAATTCGAAGGTGTATATCTGGCCATAGGCGCTCAGAAAAGC
>JAHJJB010000030.1 GCA_018823005.1 Pseudomonadota bacterium
CCCGATGAATCAATGCAGTTTCACCTCGAAGAATTTCTTGAACAGGCGGATATCAGGGAAGAAGACGCGTCCAGGATTACCGGGTATTTATCCGCGCGCGAAATTCAAAGCAAAATCATATTTCCTGATGAAAGAGGGACTGTAAAGGTGCAGTTGCCCGCCGCGGTTTTGCGTGAATTTATAGATCGCCTCAATATGTCCGTAAAACTTCATGATAAGCTTGTAAAAGCCGTTAAATTTATCGCCTCTGACAGTTCGAGGACTCTTGCAAAGGTTAAAATACGGAATGCCCGGAAAGAGTTTGCAGGAAAGAAGCTCGATTTTCTGTGTCTTTTTTTTGAAAAGATGGGTTCTGAAGAGGAAAGTATATTTGATGAATGCTTCGATTTGGTTATAGAAGTTCTTTGCGAAGCAGGGAACGAGGCCGATATTTACGGCGCCCTTATGCGTAAAAAAGCGGCGTCTTATCAAAGCCTGCTTTGCGTGGAAAGGTTTGAGGAACAGCTTGCAAAGAACAATATAGAAACGCTTCTCCTGCAGGGTGTCAGGCCGGTATCGATCGATAAGGATGCAGCGATCAGAAACATGGAGGCAATAGACAGAATCTGCCTTACCGTTTTCGGGAAATCGGAATAATAGTTTTCAGATCTGGAATGCATCGGAACTGGACCGTGCCATGGGACTATACGGCAAGACTATGCGTTCCTATCTCGATATTCTCACCGGCAACTTCATGATCCGGCAGTTGCAACCCTGGTATGAAAATATCGGCAAGCGGCAGGTTAAAGCCCCCAAAATCTATTTTCGGGATTCGGGCTCTTTCCGCAATTCGGGATCAACTGATACAAAACTGATTACTTCAAGCAGAGGTAAGTTCTCAGCCGCAAGCAACGGGGAATGCTTGTCCGCCATTGCAGTGTGGCGGGCGCTCGCTATTTCGGTTCAACAGAGATATGTTTACAACAACCCCTTTTTAACGATTGACAAGGACTCGCTATGCCGATAAAACACTCTCGGATCTCTTTGTCTGATAAGAAATGAAAATTGATTAATGAGGTGGGCGCATGCAGCAGCATTGGATATACCGGAAACCGGACAACCTGGTCGGGCTTTTCGAAGATGCGGTGGAACTTTGGCCGCACAACAACCTTTTCGGGGTAAAAACCCCGGACGGCAACAGTCTGGAATGGATGACCTACAGGGAGGTTGGCGACCGTGTAGACAACCTGAGGGCCGGTCTGGCCCTGATCGGTGTTGACAAGGGCGATGCTGTGGGAATCATATCGAACAACCGCCCGGAATGGGCCATAACCGCCTTCGCCGTCTATGGACGCGGGGCGCGATTCATTCCGATGTACGAGGCCGAGCTTGTTAAGATCTGGGAGTACATAATCGTCGACAGCGGCATCAAGATTCTCTTTGTCACCAAGCCGGCGATCTATGAGAAGATCAAGGATTTGCCGTCGAGGATCGGCTCGCTCGAACGCATCATACTCATTGAGGGCCGGGGTCCCGGCAGCATGCTTGAACTCGAGCAGATGGGCAGCCTGAAACCGATTCCCTCCGTCCAGCCCAGCCCTTACGATAACGCCGTCCTCATTTACACCTCCGGCACTACCGGCAATCCTAAAGGGGTCCTGCTCTCTCACGGAAACCTCACCCACTGCGCCAAAAGCGGTTTTCACATCTACCCCGAACTCAACGCAGCAACCCGCAGCCTTTCCATCCTCCCCTGGGCCCACTCGTACGGCCAGACGGCCGAGTTGTATAACTGGCTACAGTTTGGCGGCTCCATAGGGTTCATGGAAAAGGTGGAGACTCTGGCCGACGATATTGTTTTGGTGAAGCCGGTCTTCCTGATTGCCGTGCCGCGCGTCTTCAACAGAATCTATGACGGAATATGGGCGAAGATGAACGAGGAAGGCGGCCTGAAGAAAAAACTTTTTGTAGCTGCAGTAGAAACCGCACGGAAAAAACGACTTCTGGGGGAAGAAGGCAAGTCCGATGCCTGGACCGACCGGAAATTCGCGTTCCTGGACAGGCTCGTCTTCGAGAAGATTCGTCAGCGCTTCGGCGGATGCCTTAAGGGGGCGTTGACGGCGAGCGCAACCATGAACCCCGAGATTGCCCGCTTCTTTTTCGACATCGGCATACCGGTTTACGACTGCTACGGCCTTACCGAGACCTCCCCGGCCTGCACGATGAACTGCCCTGCCCGTTACCGGCTTGGCAGTGTCGGCCAGCCGGTCGAGCGCGTCAAGATCGTGATAGACAACTCCGCTGTACAGAAGGATGATACCGACGGAGAAATCATCATTTACGGTCCAAACGTCATGCAGGGCTACCACAACAAACCGGAGGAGACCGAATCCGTCATGACCGAAGATGGCGGGTTCCGGACCGGGGACCGGGGTTGGTTAGATGACGACGGCTATCTGTTCATCACCGGCCGCATCAAGGAGCAGTACAAGCTTGAGAACGGAAAGTATGTCTTCCCGGCCGCGATCGAGGAAGAGATCAAACTCCTTCCGCTCGTGGCGAATGCCATGGTCTACGGTGATGGCAGGCCTTACAACATCTGCCTCGTTTATCCCGACTTCGCCGTCCTGAAGAGAACCGCGTCCGAGCTTGGACTGTCCGACGAGCCGGAAAACCTCATCAACTTAAAAGCGGTTCGCGATCTGATTTCGGATGAGATCGTCAAACATCTCGGGGGCAAGTACGGCGGGTATGAGATTCCGAAGAAGTTCTTCTTCCTGACCGAGGATTTCACGCTCGAGAACGGCATGCTGACGCAGACGATGAAGACAAAGCGCAGCGTAGTCATCGACAGGTACAAAAAGGAGATAGAAACGCAGTACGCTTAAGAGGCCGGATTCTTCTGTTTACTATATCCAGCCCAAAAACTATTGAAGCTCCCCGCAGCAAGCTACAGGAAATTTCCGGCCGCAAGGACTTTTTATCTGTTTTTGATTCGCTCGCATACCTCGCTGTTTCGGTTCAAGGAATAATAGACAGAGTCGCCTCGACCTGAGGGTCTCCCGGATCACTCACGATCCTGAAATTTAATTTCCGGGCGAGTTCAATCATATTTTTATTTTCATTCTGAATTAAACCCCAGATCGTTTTAATCTTACGGTCTGTTGCTATAAAAACCAGGCGGGAAAGAAGTTGCGCGCCGATCCCCAATCCCTGCCAGGGATCGCCCACCACAACACTGAACTCCGCGACGTCGGCTCCAATAGCCCCGTAAAGCCTACCAACGCCAAGCATTTTTTCTCCCGATTCCGTATTCTGAATAGCTACCATCGCAATCTCACGGTCGTAATCGATTTGCGTAAGGCTGACCAAGAGCCCGGCGGAGAGCTCAACTATGTGTTTTGAGAATCTGTAATAAAGCATTCGGGAGGAAAATGTGGACCAAAGTTCCTGAAGGAGAGTCGCATCTTCAGGTTTCATAGGACGAATAAGCAGGGCTATCCCCCTTTTTGTTGAAGCAGCGGTTTCATATTGATTTGGATAAGGGCTGATGATGAGATGAAGCGGTGACGGGATTGAGGATGGCGCTACGATAATTACCGCATCATTTATATATGCCTTGCTTCCCGTAAAGATCAGTGAAGGAATATCGATTGATGCAATTTCAGGGAAATCGGTAACGAGGCGGGAGAGCTTTATCAGCAGGTCTTCACAAATCCTCAAACTTGATTTTATGTCCCGGCTGTGGGCTTCGATAAAACGGATCAGGGCTGGAACCGACTCCAGCATGTAACGGGCAAGCACGGTGTTCAATGGCGGGAGACCGGTGGCCCAGTCACGGAAAATCTCTTCAATACCACCGCCCGGGCCTATAAAAAGGACAGGCCCGAAAGCAGGGATCATTCGTGAGCCGCTTACAAGCCTGAAATCCGGCTTTTCATAACCGGATGTTTGAGCTGGTAAGACAGGAAAACCATATGCGCTGAGAATATCCAGCGATTCAAGTCCTGTGAGTTGAACTGATTTTCTATCGATAGCCGACATGATGATGTGCCGCGGTCCGGAATCATCGAATCTGTAATCAGCCACTCTGGGGGGTATTTCCTGCAGAAGCCTCTGGTTCCGGTCATGGTTGTAAAGGTACATGAAAGCCCTGACGGCTCTTTCAGGCGTCTCGTTCGTTGAGATTCCTGCGTCATTAAGAATCCTGCGGGCGGGTGCAACGCTGTCGCCTCCCATCCACGCCACAAAAACCGGTATTGTTATAGGCTTCAACGCCGAACTCAAAACTCCGGCAAACGATTCGGGGTCGATAATTTGCGGAGAAAGGATAATCAGAACCCCGTCGATGTCGGACAAAGACTGGCAAAATGATACGAGCCGCACAAAAATCTCCGGAGCCAGTTCTGAACGTGTGCATACGGGATTGCCCCGGCTCCATCCGGTGGAAAGGATCTGATCTATACCTACCGTAGCGGCATCATCTAAAACAGCAGGTGTGACTCCGCGGTCCCGAAGCGCGTCAACGGCCATGGTGCCGGGGGTTTTGCTGTCGGTGATAATGACAAGATTGGCGCCTTTCGGCCTTATTTTTTTACTGACCAGCTCGGCACAATCGAAAAGACCTTCAACCGTCTCCACCCGGATGATTCCTGCCCGTTTGAACGCGGCGTCATATATGGAAATCTCATTCAACCGATCCGCGGTTGAATGCTGCAGAATACTGAGTGCGGGTTTGTGGCGATCGGTTTTCAGCACGATGATCGGCTTGATTCTGGCTGCCGCACGGGCTGCAGACATAAACCGGCGAAGATTGGGAAGAGTCTCGATATGCAGAAGAATGGCCCTGGTCCTTGAATTGTTTGTAAGGTAATCGATGACATCCGCAAAATCGACATCAATCATGTCTCCCAATCCGATCATAAAACAAAGGCCGATTTTCCGGCACAAAGATAGATCCAGGATGGTTGAGCAGATAGCGCTGCTCTGGGAAATGACTGCCAGTTCTCCCGGGAAAACGGATTGCCTTGCAAATCCGGCGTTGAGGTCTGCCATGGGATTTAGAACGCCCCAGGAATGAGGACCGATTAATCTGACGCCGGCTGCTTTGGCGATATTTAATATTTCATCACGAAAGCCCGCGGAAAAATCTGCCTGGCTGACAATAACTGCGCCGGCTGCCCCGACTTTTCCGCAAGAACGTATAGCTTCCGGTAAACCGGACCGGGAGACGGACAGCACCGCCAGATCAATCCGCCCTTCAATCGCGTTCGTATCTGAACAGACGGTCAGCCCCTTTATGCTTGTTCCCGGACAAACAGGGTAAATCCGCCCGTTGTATCCGGCGGAGATGATATTGTTAAGCACGATATCGGCCAGGGGGGCTTCCTTTTCGCCGGCCCCGAATACGGCAATCGATTTGGGGAACAAAACCCTATGAAGATAACGGACACTCATGCCTGATAACCTCCCAAAAAGCTATGTACTGCCGGCTGCAGCGCAATATCATCAAATAATTTCCTTACTGCCGGCCAATAATGAATCTTCCCGGATCGACATCCTCGCGCAGAATCCTGAGTTCAGTATCGGACGGAAGCGGCGTAGTTTTGACCGATTCAGGGATGATGGGTTTAAAACCTGTATTTTGCAAAACTTCCTGCAATTCAACACCCTGATGAATAGACTCGATCATCATTTCTTTCGATTCCGGATGAAATCCCATCACAGCGAGGTCAGTGATAATTTTATATGGCCCGCTTCCGGCCGGAAGACCCGCAGCTTCCCTTGCATCCGGACCGGTCAGATACCCAGGGGATGTTATGAAATCGACCTTTTCCACGAAACGTGTTTGATTTTGAACCGAGATAATCATCGTTTGCCAGCAGAAAGAGGCAAAATCATTGGCGCCGCCGCTGCCCGGGAAACGCACTTTGGGCTTATAGTAATCGCCGATAACGGTTGAATTAATATTGCCGTATTTATCAATCTGGGCGCCTCCCAGAAACGCATAGTCCACCAATCCCCGGCAGCAGGTTGTCATCATCTCGTTCATCCCAGCGGCCATGATCCCCCTGAAAAAAGTCCGGGAATCTCCAACGGAAATAGGCATCTGCGGGAGAAGCGGCGCCAGCCCCCCCGCCTCAAAAATAATGACCAGATTGGGCGCATTCACTTTTTGGGCAAGCATGGCCGCCGCACAGGGAGCGCCCGTACCAACCGCGACAGTAGTTCCGTCTTCGAGAAATCGCGCCGCCGTACATATCATCATCTCCATCTTGTTATATGCGGATGTCATCTTATTAACCTCCGGATTCATTATTGTATATCTGAGTCAGAATATTTTTTCGTTTATTACAGCCTATTCGCAATATGAGGCTGAAATAGCATAAAAAACCATCTATCTATCCACCAGCGTTTCGAGCTTTCTGAGTTCTTTTAATTTTTTAATGCCGCCGCACAGTTCCAGATATTCTTCAAAGCTTGACACATTATAGATATATTTATCCAGAAATTTTTGAAATTGATCGGGGTCCTTTTCCGCCTTGAGCCACAGCGCCAGATGTTGTTCATCTGAAAAGTATTCATATGCCATATTCCCCGGGTAGCTTCCGAAAGGGGCCTCAACAACCGCATCAACAAGATAAAAAGGGATGACTGTCCGGGTCGGATTAATCCGGATGGCATAACCGTCCACCAGACGTTCTGCCGTGATGATGACGCGCTTGGCGGCACGTGCTAATTCGAGATCCGCAACGGAAATACCCCTGATGTGGCAGTTTCCGTATATATCCGACTCATGCACATGAATAACCGCCACATCCGGCCATACTGCTGGCAGCGCGACAAAACGCTTGCCTGTGAAGGGGCATTCGATCACCTTCGCACCGGACATTTTTAATGTGTCTGTTCCCAGCATGCTCCGGGCGATACCGAAGGATACTCCTTCGGCCGCGGCCCTCAGCCTGACGCACAAAGCGTAATTCGTCCATTCGCACACCTCAACCTCTCCCGACTCCATGACCCTGCGGGCATTGGGCGACAGACCGCGTGCTTCAAGGCCGATAATATAGGCGACATCGACTTTTTTCAGGCAATTGCCGGCGCATAACAGTTGAAAATCATGCGTGGATGTATGTCCCAAAAACCCCAGATTCCTGCGCCGGGCGCGCAAAATCTCATGAATAATGGCTGTGGGAATCCTGTTTGCCCCGAATCCGCCGATCGCCAGATAACATCCATCCGGTATAAACTTATCAACAGCCTCTTTTTCCGTCATCCGTTTGTCGGTCATGGCCCGGGGTTTTTTCCGGAAAAATTCACGGGCCTTGTCAGGGTCAGGGTCCATGAAAAGGGGGTTTTGTCCTTCTTCAATGATATTCATCCCATATCTCCGTATTTTGTTGTATTCATAACAAACAAGCTCTCTTGGCTTTTGAATCAAAGAGTTGATATGCTGCTTTAGTTGTAGATCACGGATCACTTTCCCGGAATATTCATTTGATATTTTATAATATTATTTTACCATACTTTTTCAAATCGCCACATTTTTTTAATTCCAATAAAAAAAATTGCTCAAGCTCCGTGCAAATTCAGGAATCGGCCACCCATATCCAAACGGAACATATTTATGATATATGCCATATTTCTTGATTTCCACGGTAATAATCAATACAGTTACGACATCGATAATGTGACGATATTTGGAAAGTTTTCGGCTTATTACCAATCTTGGAATGGAGATAAAAGATGGATGAGTTCAGAAAAATCGCAGTACTGGACAACCTGGTCGAGGCTCAAGTGTTGGATTCCATGCTTAATGAACAGGAAATTCCCCACATGATGAAGACCTACCACGACTCCGCATACGACGGCCTTTTTCAGATGTCGAAGGGATGGGGCCATGTGGAAGCTTCGGAAGAACATAGGGCTGAGATTCTGGCCATTCTTGAGCATCTCAGAACCCGACCGGAAGTAAACTCGGATGAGCACGGCAATCAATTATGAACCGGCGGTCTTTATTCGATAATCAAGAGTCTCCCCGTAAAACCCTTTTCAGAATCTTTCCCGTAGGGCTTTTCGGGAGTTCTTTCACGAATTCAACTTTTCTGGGAATGCGGTAAACAGCCATATTGTCTCGGCAGAATCTGATGATTTCCTCCGCAGTCGATTTCATATTTTCCTTTAAAACCACAGCGGCATGGACCGCCTCTCCCTTTACGGAATCTGATACGCCATAAACAGCCACTTCCTTAACCGCAGGATGTTTATAGATGACCTGCTCCACTTCATTCGGATATACATTGAAACCGGCAACGTTGATCATATCCTTGACGCGGTCCGTTATGAAGAAATAGCCTTCTTCGTCAGTGGTTCCGATATCACCGGACCGAAGCCATCCGTTTTGAATGGCGGCAGCGGTCGCTTCGGGTTTTTTCCAATACCCCTGCATGACATTGGGTCCCCGGATGATAATCTCTCCCATTTCGCCTGCCGGCAGCTCGTTTCCTTCGGCATCTGCAATTTTCATATCGACATTTTCAATCGGTGTACCGATGCTTCCGAATTTATGCAGGAAATCGTGATTGTAGCTGGCAAATGGAGAGCATTCGGTCAATCCGTATCCCTCATGCACGATCATATCAAACTTGTTTTTCCATGCCAGCGCGGTTTCACTTGGCATATTTGCCGCGGCCGTGAAACAGTACCTTAGACTGGTCAGGTCATACCGTGAAGTATCCATATTGAGCAGATAAATATAAACGGTCGGAACGGCAAAAAACATGCTGACACGTTCCGTCTGAATGGCATTCAAAACGGGTTCAGGTTCAAACCGGCGATGCAGCGCAATGGTCGCACACTTGCTGATGCCGCCGTTTAAAATATAGTTCTGCCCGAAACAGTGAAATAGCGGAAGAAAGAGCTGGAGGCAATCTTCGGGCCTGATTCTGGAATAATTGGACGCGGACATGGAATTGGAACCGATGTTGTACTGTGTAAGGACTGCACCTTTCGGAAAACCTGTTGTGCCGGACGTGTAAAGAATCGCTGCCGGATCATGAATATCTAAATCAATACACCGGCATTGCGCACTGCCCTGAAATAACAGTTTGCTGAAAGAGAGATCGTTGCCGGCTTCGCCTTCGGCAACAATGATATGTTTAACCGATGGCAGGGCATCCGCCGGAACCTCCTGCCTGAGAAGAGCCGTCGTTATTATAACGCATGCCTCTGCATCGTTGAGGATATACTTCACCTCTTCTGATTTAAGCATTGCATTGACAGAAACGGCAATTGCACCGATTTTTTGAATGGCAAAATATCCGATCACGAATTCCGGAATATTTGGCAAAAACAAGGCTACCCGATCTCCCTTGCTGACACCCAGTTCACGGAGCCCGTTGGCCATGCGGTTTACATCCGTGTCAAGCTGAAGATAAGGCCATTTTTTTCCTTCAAAGATCAGCGCCGGTTTTTCCGGAAAAAAAGTGCGTGCCCGTTCCAGATTTTTGGCTATATTCATATGTTTTCCTTTCATTAGACTTTGATATGATGTTTTTGGTAAGGCAGACGGGAGACTAAAATAAGCTGTTAAAGAAACTTGACGGCTTCGTAAAAGTCATTCTGCTGTGTTGCGCTTTATTTTTCGTCATTGCAGCGTACGAAAAATACTCACCCTTCGGGCCCCACGTTTGTGGTATTCCTCAAGATTCGTGCGCCTTGCATAATGAGCTTTTTACGAGTCCATTAAACTTGGCGGTTTCTTAAAAATGGAACCGACTTTTTACGAGCCCGTCAAACTTTATGTCTGCAACATTGCTGATTGTCAAGAAAAAAGGGGCCTTCAAATATCCTTTGACAAATACCGGGTGATCCGAATATGTTTACTTAATAAAGGCAAAAAAGAGAAAATTCCGGTAAGATTAAGGATGGAAAAAAATGAGCATAGCCAATAATTCCATACGGTCCCCACGTTCGGATGAAGACTTGGCTCGTTTGGTTATCAGCGTCGCAGAGGCAACAAAGCCGGACGGTATCATTTGTATCACTGAAACCGGGGTGTTGGCCCAACATCTTTATCGCCTGTCAGGCGGGTTCCGGGTTATTGCCACAACGACCAATAATGAAACATACGATATTCTGGCAAAGGCAGGTTTGGAAGTAATACGCCTGCCGCTTCACACGGCTGACAAGTACACTCAAATCCGCCATGCAATCACTGTCGTGCTCCGGTCGTCCAGCGTTTCGGTTGGAGATCTTGTCATCTGCGCCATCGGTCATGATGTTTATCAGGGAGAGGGAAATCTTATTGTCCTAACCGAAATGGAAGCGAGTGTTGAAAAACTTGCCGTCTCCGATCTTATTAAACTCACTGACGGCATCCAGCCCAAAGTGCTGGAGTCTGCTGTCACGGTAGCTTGTAAGATCGGACGCGCGGCGCGACGCGGAAAACGTATTGGCGCCATATTTATGCTGGGAGACTCTCTAAACGTCCTCAAGGGAAGCAAGCAGCTTGTTCCCAATCCTTTTCAGGGTCACGACAAGGCCAACCGTATGCTGACAAATCCCGACATCCACGATGCTCTTGTTGAATTATCGAAATTAGATGGTGCCTTTGTTCTCCGTGGCGACGGCTTTATCCAGGCGGCGGGCGTTTTTTTAACTTCCCCTCCCACCGAAACGAAATTGGTTGCAGGTCTCGGAGCACGGCATGCCGCCGCCGCCGCTGCTACAATGCGTACGATGGCGACAGCAATCGTTGTCTCAGCAACGGATGGCAACATACGAGCATTTTCAGGTGGCAAGATGGTCCTCCAGATCGATCCCGATATCGCCCAAGGGCACATCCGTATGAGTGCATAAGGTTTTTTATTTCATCACTGTGACGAACCTCCGGAATGCAAACGAATTTTTGAAAGAATCTATTTATGGCTGCACCCCCAAAACCCACTCCACCAGAAGCTGAGGTTACCTTTGCCCGCGATCTCGGTCTTTTTGATGCAACTATGATCGGTATCGGGGCCATGATCGGTGCCGGTATTTTTGTGCTCACAGGGATAGCCGCAGGTGAAGCAGGACCCGCTGCGCTGCTGGCATTTGCTCTCAACGGTGTGGTAACACTGCTGACGGCACTGGCATATGCCGAACTAGCTTCGGTCTATCCTAAATCGGGAGGCGGCTATGCCTTTATCGCCAAAGCATTCCCCGGTCCGGCAGGGTTTGCTTCAGGTTGGATGCTGTGGTTCTGCTACATTATTGCGTGTGCACTTTATGCCCTTGGATTCGGCAGCTATTTCTGGGAATTCTTTGAAAGATATTTCCCTCCGATCGCTAATCTTGTCTTTAGTCTTGCAGGTCACAAAACCCCGGCGCTGATCATGACCGCTTTAGTATGCATCGTTTTCATTCTCGTCAATATGCGGGGTACGGCCGTAACCGGCAAAGTCGAAAATATCATCACCATGGCCAAGATAATTATTCTGGGCATATTTATTGCGTATGGGCTGAAGCGGATTTTTCAAATTCCCACCGAAGCGGCAGCAAGCTTCACCCCCTTTCTACCGAACGGTTTCGGCGGTGTGGTTATTGCCATGGGGTTGACATTTATCGCCTTTGAAGGCTATGACCTGATCGCAACTGTCGCCGAGGAGATCAAGGCTCCTGAAAAAACCATTCCCCGGGCGACATTGATTTCCCTTGCCGTCACAGTTTTTATTTACCTGCTTATACTCATTGTCTGCATCGGGGCCATTCAACCCGAGTCGGGCAAATCCTGGCAGTTTCTGGGTCAGTATCAGGAAACAGCGATTGCCCGGGCAGCTCATAACTTCATGCCTTCTTTTGGCGTGGTGCTGATTATCTTCGGGGGGTTGCTTTCAACGATATCCGCTTTGAACGCAACCATTTTAGCGTCATCGCGGGTGGCCTTTTCCATGAGCCGCGACAAAATGCTGCCGGCGTCCCTCAGCACGATCCATGCAAAGCGTCGCACACCGCACATTGCCATCGCGGTCACCGGAGTGCTTGTACTCGTCATGGCATTGCTTTTCCCGATTCACGTGATCGGTTCCGCTGCCAGCGTCATGTTTTTGTTGACATTTTCGTTGGTTAATCTTTCACTCATTGCACTGCGCCGCAAGTTTCCTGAATTAAAAGGCGGCTTTCGCGTGCCGTTATACCCGGCAACGCCGATTGTCGCCATTGTCCTTAACATGTTTTTGGCGATCTATCAGTTCAATTTTGATCCCCGGGCATGGTACATCGCCATTGCCTGGGTCATCGTCGGTCTGTTTATTTATTTTATCTTCTTTGAAAAAATCACGGATGCCGATATGCCCCAGGTGCTCGAAGTCCAACAATCGAAAAGCGCAAACACCTATCCGTATCGGGTCCTGGTTCCCCTGCACAACCCCGATCACGTGATTCCTCTGATGAAACTGGCCATCCCCATTGCCAAGGCTCACGCGGGTGAAATCATTGTGCTTGGCGTCATCGATGTTCCGATCAACCTTCCGCCCCATGAAGGTATGAGGTTTGTCCATCATAAAACGCCGCTTTTGAGAAAAGCAATCGAGTACGGCAACGAACAGGGGGTCGAAACCCGCTCGGCGATCCGCATTGCCCATCAGGTGTGGGACGGTATTATTCATGCCGCCGAAGCAGAAAAAGCAACGCTTGTTCTGATGGGCTGGAAAGGTTACACCACAACTCGCGACCGGATTATGGGAGAAGTCACCGATAAAGTTGTGCGGCATGTACCCTGTGATCTTATCACGGTAAAGTTAATGGGAGATCGTCCTATCCGGCGCATATTAATTACAACGGCTGGCGGTCCTCATGCAATGCTTGCTGCCGAATATGTGGGAATATATCATGATCTGGAAGGATATGAGGTGTCATGCTGCTACGTTATGAAACCCGATGCCGGGGAAGACGAAGAAGAATCGGCCCGTCAATGGATTCAAAAAACCATCCATCTCACCAATCTTGAAGGCAAAGCTGCAATGCGTCTCCTGAAAGGCAGAAAAGTGGCGACAGCACTGATCCGCGCCGGAGAAGATTATGACTTGATTGTCCTCGGGGCATCCAAGGAAGGGGTCTTTTCAAATGTTCTGTTCGGTGAAATTCCCGAAAAAGTTGCCCGTTTCTCCCAGACACCGGTAATGATCGTGCAGCGGTACGAAGGTCCGGTCAAATCACTCGTAAAAAGGGTGATGGGTTAGCCGGGAAACCGAACCCGTTTTTAGAAAGTATAGTATAATTGAATAACCGTATAAAAGGATTGTTAATAAAGGAGGTTCTATATGTCAGACACTTAAAATACAAAAAAGGACCTTCCTGTATTGTCTACACGTTTATCGGCTTCGAAATTCCTGCTATGGAGAAAAACTTCCCGATCCTTTTAACCTACACGGTTGTTTTTATCTTTATTCTGATTGTATTTTCTATCGTTGAACGGGTCAGAAAGAAAGCTTAATGTCAAGGAGGTTACAGCGATGGTATTGAAAAGAATATTTTTCATGGTTACGATACTTGTATTTTTCTCTTTTTTTGCCTGTTCACCAGGACCTTATTACGGCCCGCCGGGTAACTGGGGTCATATGATGAACTACGGTTTTGGAGGTGGATTCATGTGGATAATATTTCTGGTCGTTATTGGCTTTGTTATTTATTTCCTTTTTCAGGCTCAAAAAACAAATACTCGAAACGGTTCGATAATGGAAACACCTTTAGATATCCTAAAGAAGCGCTATGCAAGAGGGGAAATAGATAAAGAGGAATTTGACCGGAAGAAAAATGATTTGGAATCATAAAGGATGGGGATTTTATCCGGGAACAGTCTATATTTTATTCCGCCCAGTTCAACGACGTCACAAAATGATCGGACGTTTCCGCTTTTGTATAAAGCCCATCCGATTTATTTCACGGCATTCCTTTTTATCCTTTCTATTTTTGCAAAGACATGATAGGCGCCAAACGACATCGAATAAACTCATATGAAAACATAAAATGCAATTAATTTTAATAAAATAATAAATAATTTCATTGAAA